>JACZQQ010000256.1 GCA_022545645.1 Acidobacteriota bacterium
GCCGGAGATCACGACCGTGGCATTTTCTATCGGCCCTCGGCCGGTCCCGTCAATGAGCGTCCCGCCGGTCAGCACGATTCTTGCTGCCGGCACCTGATCCTGGCTGACTTCTTGATTCGTTGTGGTGGAACAACCACTGAGAAGCAGAAAGCATAGTAGTAGAAAAACAAGCATCGGTTTCATTCTCCTTCAGTCCCGTCAGGGGGCGTTGACCGATCCGAAATCCAGATCGCCGTCACGGCTACCGTCGCCCCGAATAGATTCGCCACAAGATCCCATCCGGTGTTGAGGTAGCCACCGACGTTGGTTTCAGGCACCAGCAGGGTGGCCGCAAATTCAATCACTTCATTTAAAGCACCAAATCCCAATCCGGCGGCCGCGCACAGGACCATCAATCCCGGTGTGGGTCGCACCCGCTGGGGCCGTCCCCCCAAGGCGGCACGCAGCCCCTGCCAGCAGACCCAGGTGGTTACACCAAACCCGTAGGCGTGTACCACATGATCGTATTTGAGCCGGTCGGGAATGAGCCAGAGCGAGTACAAAACACGGTTGGTGCCCATGACCGGCCAACTCTCCGGCACCACCACAAGTCCTCCTGCCATATGGGCGAGCCCCCAGATGCTCAGGCACCATAAGGCGCCTGAAGTGAGGGCGACGCGGCCATGAACGACCCACACCACCCCCATCATCAACACCACTACCCCGATATAGAGAAGGAACTCATCATTGCTGACTTGTACCGCCGTAATCAGTGCCCCAACCAGATACACAGAGGTGAACAAGGCCACCGGCCACACCCGGTCGGCTCCTCCAATCCTTGAGGCCAGTGCTGACTTTGAGGATTCCATTGCTTCCATGGTCTGCCTTGCCTGTTCAGCTCGAGCTGTTGGCTGAAGGATCCGTAGATCACCCGTTCAACCGACGAGTGGATGCATCTTCGATTCGACCCTTACAGTGTGATGAGCAGAGTCGTCTCATCCGATCTCCCCAAGAGCATCCACCAGTTCCTGCCACTTGAAAAGACGGCCATGCCCGGGGACAATCTGATCCACTCTCCATCGAAACTTCCGAACGGCGTCGTAAAAATCTCTTGCCTCGGGGCGGACCACTCGCTGCCCGGTCTCGCCTTGAAGGATTTCAAACATGTCACTCTGAAAGATGAGTCGTTCTCGAGGAAGATAGATGGCAAGATAACCATCTGCGTGAGAGTTGGGAATATGGACCAGCTCCACCGTTCGGGTTCCGTCAGAGATGGTCTTGCGGTTCTCAACGGTCTCAATCTGGGGCTCTAGTTGGGATTGAACGAGGCGGTCTGGGTTGAGGGTGTGAGGTCGAGTGAGGATTTCCCGGATCACTTCCTCGTTGTTGGCATGGGTCACGATGGTGGCGCCTTCAGCGGCGAAGCCGCGAATTCCTCCCACGTGGTCGGCGTGGTGGTGGGTGGTCACCAGATAGCGGATGGGTTTGTCTCCAACCGTTTCTCGGATCTGTTGAATCGCTTCCAGAGTTTGCATTTCAGTATTGGGTCCCTCGGCCACCAGGACAAACTCCTCAAACTCCACCCACATACTGTTGGTTCCAAGGCCTTCCCCGAAATACACTCCTTCAGCGATTTCAGTGGGAATAACCGGAACCGTATCCGCGTGGGCCAGGGATCGGGCTCTTTCCTGAAGGTCACTGGGAATTGCAAAAAGATCTTCTTGAAGTTCAGCATTGACGGCTATGGAGGACCATTCCCGTACCTGGGTGACCAAGTCCATTTCCTTGGTCGTTTCCGAGAATGGGAGCTTGACGCCGTCCACCTCCCGATAGTCTGCGAAGAGCTTCTCCTTGGCTAGATCGCCGTACGGATTACGGTCTTCCGTGAACTCGAGCTTGGAGATCAGATGGCTTGAGTCATCCAAATAGACTTGGTAGAGAATGCCATCCATGGAGGTGACGCTCACCACTCGATGGGGTCTTCCCTCCAGCTCGCTCTGGCCGATCCCTTCGATGGTGCTTTCCTCACCTAGAGCATAAACCAGGAACTTGGCGATATCCCGATCCCATTCTTTGCGGGTTCCATTCAGGTGTCGGGGTTCCAAAGGAAACACTGTTCCTCTGGACTCTCGGTACCCTCCTTTTTCCCAATCGGTCACCCGTAGGGTTCGGGCAGCGCCGGTTATCTCCACCTGGCGGGGAACCGTGAAATCAATGATTTGTGTATAGGGGCGGCTGGGTTGCACGTACAAGCGCTCGCTTGCTGTTCTGGCCTGTCCCAGAGAAGAGGGTTGAGTCGTTCCTTCGCGGCTGATGTTTTCAATTTCACCCAGTGCCTCCAGGCCCCCCATAGCTTGGGCTGCTTCTTCCAGCGCTTGCCGACCCTGCTCCGCCGGGGTCTGGGTACAGTTTGCCTGAAAGAGCACCATGAGGAATAGGGACAACACTAGAACGAACCTGCTCGAGTTCCATTCAGGGTACTTCATCGTTGCTCTTCTCCTTACTCTTATAGGTTTTGAGTCTGTCGTGGATTGCGGAGCCGATCTCGCACCCGCTTTGTCACTGCCTCCTTGAAGGTGTGGTGTGCGTAGGCCAGAGAAGTCCCTTGTCTACATCATATCGGTTGAGGGAGCTGTCTCTTCGGCTTGTATCGTCACCTCTCGGGCCTCGACGTTGGCCCCTTCTGTGCGGACGCCGATGACCCGCAGTGGGTCACCCAACTTTAGATCTTCGAAGCGGATCTGTTCATCCCCTTTCTTGAAAACCGTACTCTCAGTGGTCAGAATGTTGGTTTCTCCCCTGGAAGTTTTCACCACAAACGATTGGTTTTCTGAGTCGATCTGGGTGATCTTTCCTGTTCGTTGGGCTCGCTGACCGTATGCTTGAATCAGCGTTAGGGTCCCTAGCAGCGGGACCAGGAGAAGAACAAGAGGAATGGTTCTTTTTTTCATGAATCGCGTCTCCCTTTGCCCCTCATTCTGACAGAAGGGCATGTGGATTTCACCTGAAAACATCTTGCTCTTGAGCCGGATTGGCGCGGCCACTACAAAGTGCACAATCCGGGCTAGCCCTACCGGTAGTCCTGGTGTACTATTTTAAAAGGCATGACCCATGAGTGAACAGGTCGCTGGAGGTCTCGATCTTTACCTGAAAATCGGACTGGCGGTTTCCGTTCAGGGGAGATCTGAAGAGGAAAAAGCAGCTACCGTTGTCTCCATCTCTCCAGGAAAGCTGGAGTTGGAGCTTTCCACCCCTCCTTCACAAGTCCCTTTTCAGGAAGGTGAGAAGGTGGGTATCAAGTACTGGAATGCCCGGGCGGTCCTGTATTACTGGGACGCAAAGGTTGTCCAGATCTCCAGACCCGACAATCGGCACGTGACCATCTCCATGAGTGGCGATGTCGTCGTGCAGCGGAGGAAATCCCACAGGATTCACTCAGCCGTCCCCTTTTCTTTTACCGTCATTGAAGCGGCCGAAACTCAGCTCATTGACCAGAGAGTTCGTGACTCCACAACCCATGATATCAGTGTGGGAGGGTTGGCATTTGAGACTCCTTTGCCCTTGCAAGTCGAGGATAAATTGGAAATCCACCTTCATCTATCCTCCTCACAAAGAGTGAATGTGGTGGGATGGGTGGTGCGATCTGAACCGGTCCAGGGTGAGGGTAAGGATCTTCGTTCCGTTGCCTTGATGTTTCTCCAGCTGAGAGCTGAAGAGCAAAGCCAGCTCCTGCAATTTTTGGCTGACTCTGATACGGGTAACCGAGAATAGGGACAGGCCTCCCTAGGACCTGTCCCTATTCTCGGTTCGCAGAATCATCCAAAGGCTTCTTCAAGGGTCTTGAGCACGGCTGCTTCCGTCTTT
>JACZQQ010000257.1 GCA_022545645.1 Acidobacteriota bacterium
TGCGGGTTAAGGCAAGCGACATCCCTTGAAAAGCCCCCCCCAATGGGATGTCGATTCAATAAGTTGAACTTTCTCAAGCCTTCAGCTTCTTCACCGTGTGCAGCTTCATCAAACTGGTGTGGCCCTTCTCGACGATGGGTGCGCCGGTCAGGATGATCAGGTTGTCGCCTTCTTTCACCCACTCTTTTTGAAGGAGAAGTTTCTCCACAGCTTCAATCAACTGATCCACGTTGCCGATTTCGTGCATGAGCGTGGGTCGAACTCCCCAGTAAAGAGCCATTCGATTCAAGATGTCCGGGTTGGGGGTGAAGCTCAAAATATCGGTCGAAGGCCGGTACTTGGAGATCAGGCGAGCGGTGGAACCGGTTTGAGTAAAGGCCACGATGGCACGGGCCTTGATGGATCGGGAGACATGGTAGGCGGCATCGCAAACGGCTTCCGGAAAGGACAGAGGCTTGGACTCCTGAAGTCGCTCGTTGTGGGATGCGGGTCCCATCCCTTCCGCCTCGTTAATGATTTTGACCATCATGGAAACCGACTCCACAGGGTAATGGCCTATTGCCGTCTCAGCAGCCAGCATGACGGCGTCGGTTCCATCCAGTACGGCGTTGGCCACGTCCGAGGCCTCGGCCCGTGTCGGTCGTGGGTTGTGGACCATCGATTCCAGCATTTGGGTGGCGGTGATGACCAACTTCCCTCTCTTGTTGGCTTCGGCAATGATGTGTTTTTGAATCACAGGCACTTTCTCCGGAGCCATTTCCACCCCAAGGTCACCGCGGGCCACCATCACCCCTTCACAGACATCCATGATGGCATCCAGGTTTTCGATGGCCATCGGTTTTTCCAGTTTGGCGATCACCGGCGTGTCCCGGTTTTTTTGGGCAAGCCTTTCCTTCAACTTGAGGATATCCGCGGGTCTTCGAATGAAAGACAGGGCGAGGTAATCGATTTGCTGCTCGGCTCCGAAGTCCAGGTCTCGCAAATCTTTTTCGGTCAGCGCCGAGGCCGAAATCTTCACGTTGGGCAGATTGATGCCCTGGTTCTCGGCCAGTGTGCCGCCGGCGATCACCTCACACTCCACGTCAGACCGGGTGGTGGTGAGCACCCGAAGCTCAATAAGACCATCGGAAAGGAGAAGCCGATCTCCCGGGCGAAGATCTTGAGGCAGAGCCTGGTAGGAGGTCGAGACCCTTTCGCTGTTTCCGACAGCGGCCTGGGTGGTGAGAACAAAGTGCTGGCCGGTGGTCAGTTCGACTGACGATCCATTTTCCAACGGACCCGTTCGGATCTTCAGTCCCTGAAGATCCTGCATGATGGCGACGGGCTTCTTGAGCAGCCTGGAGGCCTCACGAATATGGAGAATCGTCTTCCCATGCGATTCGTGATCACCGTGAGAGAAGTTGAGCCGGGCCACATCCATTCCCGCCTCCACCAGTTTGCCAAGCATTTCCGGGGATTGGCTGGCAGGACCAATGGTGGCAACAATTTTTGCTCTTCGCATAGATAGAAGTTTAGGTTACCATAGCCGGGATCATGCATGAATTTTCTACTGCAGTGCCGCACTCATCCGGCCTGCTGCACCGACTGCGTTGTGCTTCCTTGGGCTTCCTAGTGCCTCGTTTCATAGATACGGTGGCGTTCGCCACAAACCTCACCGCATTTGTGAAACGAGGCACTTAATCCAATGAAGGTCACCCGCAAAGAGGCTCGAGAACTGTTGATGAAATACACCCAAGGGGTCAGTTTGATCAAACATGCTCTGGCCGTGGAAGCCGCCATGCGAGCCTATGCCCGCCGATTTGATGAGGATGAAGAAAAGTGGGGAGTCACTGGACTTCTCCATGATTTTGACTATGAACAGAATCCGGACCCCGAAGACCATCCGCGAGTGGGTGCTGCTATTCTGAAGGATCGGGGCTATCCCCAGGACATCATCTATGCCATTCAGGCCCATGCCGAGCATATGGGTCTGCCCAGAAACAGCCTGATGGACAAGACCCTGTTTGCAGTGGATGAACTCTGCGGATTTCTGACGGCAGCCACTCTGGTACGTCCGGGAAAAAGGGTTGCTGAAGTGCCTGTCAAGTCAGTCAAGAAGAAGTTGAAGGACAAAGGATTTGCCCGCTCGGTCAATCGAGAGGAGATCCGGCAGGGTGCCACCGATCTGAAGGTCGACCTGGACGAGCATATCGCTTTTGTTCGAGATGCCATGGCCCAGGTGGCAGAAGATTTAGGCCTGGCGGGCCAGGAAGAATAAGGAATGAACAAGGAAGGGAATCGCATGAGTGACGAAGAATCGGTAGAAGTGAGCGAAGCCACAATCGCGGTTCACTGGCAGGAAGAGGAGTATTTCCATCCTTCAGCCGCATTTATTGCTCAGGCAAACATGACCGATCCGGAGATCTATGAGCGGTTCAGCCTGGATCGCTTTCCGGAATGCTACAAGGAATATGCTGATCTTCTCAGCTGGTACGAATATTGGCACACCACGCTGGATACCAGTGATGCTCCCTGCTGGAAGTGGTTCGTGGGGGGCAAGATCAATGCCTGCTACAACTGCGTCGATCGACACCTCAAGAAGTACAAAAACAAAGCGGCCTTTATTTATGTGCCGGAGCCCGAGGATGAGCCCCATGTGACCCTCACTTTTCAGGAACTCTATGTGAGGGTCAATGAGTTGGCGGCACTGCTCAGAGACTTTGCCGGACTGAAGGCAGGGGATCGAGTCACACTTCACATGCCGATGGTCCCCGAACTTCCCATTACCATGCTGGCCTGTGCCCGATTGGGTGTCATCCATTCGGAAGTCTATGGAGGATTCAGTGGGCAAGCCTGCGGTGAGAGGATCGCCGACTCTGGAAGCCGTGTCCTGATCACCATCGATAGCTACTATCGCTCGGGTAAGCTGCTGGATCACAAGAAGAACGCCGATATTGCCGTGAAGGTGTCCGAGAAGGAGGGCCAAAGTGTCGACAAAGTTCTGGTCTGGAGACGCTACCCTGGAAAATACTCCTCTGAGTCCCCGATGGTTGAAGGGCGTGACTACTTCACGGACGAGGTGTTGAAAGACTATAAGGGAATTCGAGTCGACCCTGTCCCCATGCCTGCGGAGGATCCGCTTTTTGTGATGTACACGAGCGGAACAACGGGAAAGCCCAAGGGCTGTCAGCACAGTATCGGAGGCTATCTGTCCTATGTGACCGGTACCTCCAAGTATATTCAGGACATCCACCCGGAAGATGTCTATTGGTGCATGGCCGACATCGGCTGGATCACGGGCCATTCCTATATTGTTTATGGGCCACTTGCCCTGGCCACCACCGGTGTTTTGTACGAAGGGGTTCCCACTTATCCCGATGCGGGGAGGGCCTGGAGAATCGCTGAGCAGCTGGATGTCAATATCTTCCACACCGCTCCCACCACCATACGGATGCTCCGAAAATCAGGTCCTGATGAGCCACCCAAGTACACCTACCACTTCAAGCATATGACGACGGTGGGAGAACCCATCGAACCCGAGGTGTGGAGGTGGTATCACAAGGTGGTCGGAAAGGGCGAAGCGGCCATTGTCGACACCTGGTGGCAAACAGAAACAGGAGGCTTTCTTTGCAGCACCATGCCCGCTCTTCAAGCTATGAAACCGGGAAGCACCGGCCCCAGCGTGCCGGGCATCCACCCCGTCATTTATGATGAAGAGGGAAATGAAGTTGAAGCGGGATCCGGCGTGGCCGGGAACATTTGTATCAAAAACCCCTGGCCCGGAGCCTTTCAGACCCTATGGGGAGAGCGTCAACGGTATGTTTCGACCTATTA
>JACZQQ010000258.1 GCA_022545645.1 Acidobacteriota bacterium
TGCCCTCCTCAGGAAGTAGCTCAACGGTCTCTCCGCGTCCGGCCGAGGGAGGAGCTCCCACGGGCTGCCGCAATTCGATTTTGCGCGTTACCAGCGTATAGATCGGATTCCAAAAATCCGTTCCCGCCGCCTCGAAGGATACCCGGACTCCATCATTGATCCAGGTTTTAAGGGGCATGGCGAACTTTCTCAGTTCTTCACCATAGTCCTTGATGTTCTCGGGCACATCCCTGAGCATTCCGGCGTTGACGTTGATGATGATCCCGTACTTTTTGATCTTCTCCATGATCTCCGGAACGTTGCCCAGCAGGATGTTATGGTCCAGGGTCATTCGGAGATTGCGCATGTACTCCACCGAGTAATTTCCCTCTTCCATGGCTTCTTCCACCATTTGAAGGTAAAGTCGAGCTCCATGGCTGGAAGTGGCGTGAACCTGAGAGGGGCGCCATCCGTAGAGGAGGCCTATTTTGATCGAGTCATAGGGTTTGCTTCCAGGACCCGCACACCTCTCCCGGGCCTTAATTTCCGGGGAGGCAGGCACATCGGGACCGAGACACACCTCGTTGTAAATAGAATCCCAGACTTCATTGCACATCCCGTTTAACCACAACATCTTGTCGCCAGCCGCATGGGTGGTCCAGGGGGCACCGGTCCCCTTGTAAAATTCCCGGGTGGTCTTTTCATTCCAAAGGTTCCCCCTCTGTGATTCGATGTAATAGGCCATCCGATGGGGCATCCTTCCCTCTCGATTCAGGAGATGATAGGCGGCCACGACCCGGGGGTACAAAATCCGGGTAGCGAGGGTGGTGAGGCCCTTTTCCAGGTGATCGAGTCCCCCCAGGCGCAACACTTCAGCCAAGTCCGAGAGGGGCTTATCTTTCCACCAGAATTCATAGGTCAAGGCCCCCCTGTCGGGAACAGCGGCATATCCGTCCAGCGCGGACCCGGGTCCGTTTTCCCAATCTGTACTTTCCGCCCAGTCGGGAAATACTTTCGTGAACTCCTCGATGGCCTTGGTGTTGAAGATACCCTGCAGCTGTGTTCTCACCAGGACAGGGTAGTCTTCCGTTCCAGCTTCGATCATTCTTCGGTTGAAGCTCCCCAGATAAGCCCACGTGCAGATGGTGCAACGACGATTCTTTTCGTTTTCTTGAAGAGACACCGTAATCCACTGCCCCTTGGGTATCCTTTGTACTCGAATGGCATTCAGGATGGCCTCTCGAACCTTCTTGGCAGTTGCCTCCGCCGTGGTCTCTCCCACCACAGTCAGTTTGACGCTGGGGTCGACAAGGCCGTACTGAGGACCGTAGCTGCGAACTGCACTCCCATAGCTGTGGTAGTGAGTCTGGATCAAACCGGGAATCACGGTTCGATTGCCCACATCCACAAAGCGGGTGTTGGGTCCCGCCAGTCTTCTCATCTCGGCGTTGCTGCCCAGTGCCATAATTCTTTCCCCTTTGATGGCCATGGCCTGGGCAATGTTGCCGGGGGTATTGGGCGTGATGCTGCGATCATCCATGCTGACCACTTTCCCATTGAACAGAACCATGTCGGCATAGCCCTGCTGGGCCACCAATGGTGGAATCTGCTGGGAAAGCCCCACGCTCGGATAGAGCAAAACCAATAGACAAACGACGAAGAATTTGTATCTCATGCTGTGCCTCCCTGTTAGGTTAGAACTTGTACCCAGAAATACCACTCCTTTCGAGGGAGAGTCAAGAGAGAAGTTAGCCCGCATTTCTCACACCCATTCTACTGCATCGGCGAAATGATCCGCCCTGACTGCGCGACCCGCAAAGCGGGTGCCCCCCGGCCTCCTCAGCGTACCATACAGTACGCTTGCGGGGGCCTCCGTCGCGCGTGGCGCAACGCACTCAGGTCAGCCCTTCCGCCGCTTCGTGACGAATAGGTGTGAGAAGTGCGGGCTAGCGCTGTTGACAAGAACCTATGGGTTGGAATCTACTCTGCTGCTAAACACTAAGGCATCCATGACCTCCACACCCAAGCTGCAGTCCAAGGGAATATGCGTTGACTATGTTCAGGCTCGTCTGGGTCGTTCCATACGGGCTCTCTCCAAGATTGATCTGTCGGTGCAGGAGAATCAGTTTGTCAGCATCGTTGGGCCCAGTGGCTGCGGGAAAACGACTTTCCTCAATGTGGTTGCCGGAGTGATCGCTCCCTCCGAAGGCGAACTGACCCTGGATGGCCATCGGGTCGAAGGACCGGGCAGGGACCGGGCGGTTGTCTTTCAGCAGGCCTCACTTCTTCCCTGGCGAACGGTGCTCAACAATGTTCTGTACGGCCTGGAGTGTCAGGGCGGGGACGTCACACAGGCCCTGGCACGAGCCCATGAGCTTCTTGAGATTGTGGGCCTGAGTGGGTTTGAGGATCATTATCCGAATGAACTTTCCGGCGGCATGCAGCAGCGGGTGAACCTGGCCCGGGCTCTCTTGATCGATCCTGATCTGTTGCTCATGGACGAGCCCTTTGCCTCTCTGGATGCTCAGACCCGGGAGATCATGCAAAGCGAACTGCTGAGCATCTGGCACAGGACGAGTAAAACGGTGCTTTTCATTACTCATCAGATTGATGAATCCGTTTTTCTCTCCGATCAGGTCATCGTCTTTGGTTCTCGTCCCGGCCGCGTGAAAGCCAGTATCTCCATCCCCTTCGAGCGCCCCCGCCAACTTTCCCTCAAGCGCACCCCGGAGTTCCTGAACTATATCGATCAGATCTGGGAATTGATCGAGAGCGATGTGCGCTCGGCCGCTCGGGGCGGGAAGGCCGAAACCACCTAGCGACAGGTGAAATTCGTTGCCACCCAATTGGCGCGATCGTTTTCACCACCCGCAGGACCCGTATAAACGGCCTGTTCCGGATAAGGGCAAATCGGTCGCTCGTTGTCGATGACCCCATTACTGCTGTGGGTGGCGACAAGAAAATCAGGTGCCTTTCCGTTTTCTACCCACTCCACCAGCGGTGCCAGCTTATCCCAGGAGTCCGGACCTGGCCCGCCTCGGCAGTGGCCCATTCCTGGAATCATGAACAGCCGCATATCCTCTCTGGCCGCCTCCAGATCGTCGTCGAAGGTGACTTTGACGACTTCTTCGTAGTAATCGACCGTGGGCTCAGGGTGGACCCCTGCATCACCCCATCCGTGGTACAAAATGAATTTGCCGCCCTTCCTGTCCAAAAACCGCTTCAAATCAGGATCGGTGGCATCCGTAATAGCCTTCATGAAATCGCCCTTACCGGCAGTGAAATCATCGGCATTGAATTGCCACCAGGCCCATTCGGGCGGCTGCCTCTGGGCATCCGGGATGAGAGAGAGATCGCCGGGATCGGGCATGGGGACCCCTGGATCCTTTTCATAGAAGAGATAGTTCACGTGATTGGCCGAATTGGTCAACACCGATGGGGGAGAAGGGCTCCCGGTATGGGGAATGTAGCGCTGTGGCCATCCGAACTCTGAACCCAGGGCTTTTCCCTTGTGGATGGAAACTCCCTCGCTGTCATAGGCACCCCTATAGAAATCCTCTATGGTCTGGAGCTGGGCAGTGGTCAAGCAATCATTAGCGTTCACATTTCCAGGACACATCATATCTGCCAGGTCCACCTCAGGATCAAAACTGCAGCCCAGTGGATCGTTGATCACCCCGTCGGTGATCCCGTCATTAGCGTCACACTTAGCCAGGACTGCTTGCTGGAGCATTTCCAGTTTTTTGAGGCTGTCGAAAGAACCATCCCCATCTGTCTCCACCGTCAATTTCCGTTTTCGGCGGTCCACCTCGAATTTGTC
>JACZQQ010000259.1 GCA_022545645.1 Acidobacteriota bacterium
ATGGCTCCGAAGAGAACGGAATTCTGGACCCTGGAGAAGACGCCAATGGGAACGGACTTCTCGATTTTCCGGCCGCCTTCTTCACCCGTGAGCCGAGCTTTCCACCTCCGCCCGCCAACATCCGAATGGCCAAAGGGTACACACCCACCATGCCGGGCATCACCAATGAGCGCGGCAATTACGCAGAGGCGGAACTGTGCGACCAGGACAAGAATGGGGTGATTTCCGAGATGGAACTCCTGGGGCCCAATGGCGACGGTTCCTATGCCTGTTGTGATACGGACAAAAACGGCAAGGTCACACGGGAGGAGATTCTGGCCTGCGGATCTAAACCTGAAATCCAAGAACCCGTTACCTTCCGCAATACCACCAAGGTCCTGTCGCTGGTCAGTGGTGTCGTTCCTCCCCATCCTGAAGGTGACCAGGCAAATCAGATGACACCCCGAGAGATCGAGGCTGCCCGGGCCTACTATTCCGAATTTCCCTTTCCCAAATACAACCTATCCTTTGTGGCCTTTGAGAGGATAGAAAACGGGCACAAATACTTCCGCCGCCAGGGAGTGGATTCCACCCTGTTTTATTTGAGAAACACGATTCAATTTCCTTTCCCGCGCCGAAATCCACCGGACAATCCCGATTCCATCGAAAACCTGGCAGAAGGAGTGTATTCCACCAGCCTGGGCTTCCGAATCGGAAACGGCCACGCCATGATGTGGGCGACAAACAGTGACGAGATTGCCCAACTGATCTATGACTGGATCGAGGCCAGAGTGATTCAGGATAAACCCTTCCAGCCGCGGGGCACGAAATAGAGCAACCATTGAGCACAAGGCCGCGAGAGGGATAAAATAGGAAGCTGATCGGAGAAAGTAAATATTGTGACAAGCAAACTGACCCATCCACTTTTGGCCATTCCTGTCAGTACGGGTTTGCTCATGGCTCTCATTGCAATCTGGGCTGTGTTTCAATCCGACCGATGGGTCATCAACCAGGCCTTCCTTTTGTTTTTGCCCCTCTTGCCCCTCCTGGCAACCCTGTATCTGGCGATCTATAGTCGGAGAGCCGAAAGGAAAAGCCACTGGATTCGCCTTGCTCTTGTTTGGGTGGGCAGCAACGCGCTGGGGTTGTTTGTGATCACTACCCTTTTCCTGGCATTTCACACCCTGGCGCCCGCAGAGACTTCTCCAACCTACAACTACGATCACTTCGGCTTTTCATCCTATGTCCAGGGGCACGACCGTAGTGTGGTGCCCGGGGGCAAGGCCCTGGATGCTCTTCTCTACGATATGGAAGGTAACCCCGTGCAACTGTCCAGCCTTTGGAAGCAGCGACCCATTGTTGTGGAATTTGGCAGCATTACCTGCCCAGTGTTCGTGGGGAAGGTAACGACCATGAATTCTCTTGCCCAGAAGTATGCAGGAGAAATTGATTTCTATGTCCTCTATATCCGAGAGGTACATCCCGGACAGAACTATCCGGCTCACACAAGCCTAACAGAGAAGCTGCAATGTGCCGCCGATCTTCAGCGTGAGGAAGGAGTGGGCAGAACCATCTTGATTGATGACCTGGACGGGAACATGCATGTCGCCTACGGTTCCATGCCGAATTCGGTTTACCTTATCGGCCAGGATGGCGTGATCGCCCACCGTGCCGATTGGGTTAATCCGAGCTACCTGGAGCAACAGATTGAGAGTCTATTGGCGGCGGGGGGAGTGGGTGCCCGCGTGCCACCTACGAGTTTGACAGACAACTATACTATGGTCGATCAAAACATTTTGGCAACCAGTCTTAGGGTTTTCTCTCGGGCTGGATTAGCTTCAGGAGCAGATTTCTTCGTGAGCTTCCCTACGATGGTTCACGCAAGGGGAAATGCTTCCCCTCAGATCGAATAGCCCACCTCAAGTTTTTAGCATTCAGAAAACTTTCCACATACCTAAAAGCTGAAGACATACGTCAATTTGGCAATCAGGGCCCACTCCAGCACTTCTCCTGTCGAAGCTCTTCTCTCGTTGTAAACCAGGAAAAAGTCGCTCAGTGGCTTGTGAATGAAATTGAAGCGGATGTTGCTGCTGGTCTCCCGCTCATCGCGATTGTACTGAATCAGGGCATTCAGGAACATGTTGGGATTGAAGGAATAATTAATGCGGGCGGCCACCAGGTCCGTTTCAAAATCTCCCGAGGGAAGGTTCACATCGTCGTGTTCCCAGGAGATCTCTGCCTGGAGCTGAGGTCTTCGGAAACTGGCTGTGACCTCATAAGAGTTCTTATCTCCGTCGAAAAAACTTCCCGTCCCCCCTCGGAAGCCGCCGCTGAACATACGGCTTTGATCGCTGGATAGAGAGAGCGTGTACTCATGGAAGGAATAGTCTCCCACAGGAATGATCTGATCGCTGCGGATGGGAAAGGGTTCCGTCAAACGCTCAAAGATGGACTCGGCGCGAATCCAGATCTCAGCGCCGTTTCGAAAGGTGGTGGTAAAGCGGCCCTCGATGGTTCGAGTCTCCAGGACGTTATCCTGGTCGGTGATATATTCGATGTTGATCGAGGGCTCGAACTCTCGTATGGAGGGAATGCGCTCCCTGGGCCTCGGTCGCAAGGCAAACTCCCCGGCACTTTTTCGAATCCCTTTGCGGGGGACAAACCCCACCTCAGGGTTGATGTTGTCCTGGATGGAAAGGTGACTGGCCTGTAAAGTCAGAAACGTATCGGTCCAGTCGATCCTGAAGAACCCGGCCATATCTTTATCGGGGATTTCCGGCGTGGTGGTCTTTACCAGGAAGGAAGAGATATTCAGATAGTCGAAAAACGTGAAATTGGCATCGGCTCCAAAGGTACGATTGAACCTTCCGTCAGTGTCCTGCTTGTTGATAAAGAGACCCCCGATCTCCGATCTGCGCAGGAGATTTCGGCGGACACGGAAGACTGAAAAGTTGGTGGAAGGAGTCTCCTCAAATTTATCCACCTGGAGGGAGAGAAGGCCGAGGGTGTATTGGCCTACTTTACCCGTGAGGCGGGCACCTCCCAGGATGGGGACCAGGTTTCCCCTCGAGATTCCGATGCGCCGGCTGAAAAAAGGAATCAAGTCTCGAAAATCCCTTCCGAATCCACCCGTCGTTCCCGGTCCAAACTGGAAGACGGTGGCATTCTCGAGAAAAAATTCCCGCTTCTCGGGAAAGAAGAGGCTGAATCGGGTCAGGTTGATCTGCTCGTCGTCGGCTTCCACCTGGGCGAAGTCCGTGTTGACGGTCAAGTCCAGCGCCAGCTGCGAACCCAGTCCGTACTTGACGTCCAATCCGACCTCTGGAACAAAGTCCACATCATCGCCCCGCCGGCGCGTCACCGGGGCGCTGATATAGGGTTTCACATACAGGTTGCGACCCGGCCGGATCCCGGCCAGACCCTCCAGTCTTCCTGCCCGTGAAACCCGGTTAAATAAGTAAGGGCGTTCAACCAGCGACCACTGATTCGTTTCGCCCTTGCGCCGGATCTTCCGTTGAAAATTGACGCCCCATACCTGATGCTCCTCATTGCCAAAGCGCAGGGTCTTGAAGGGGATGGCTATTTCAGCCTGCCAGCCCCGTTCGGTGATCTTGGTCTTGGCATACCAGATGCCGTCCCACTCCCGATTGCGCTTGGCTCCATCGTCGCCCACCTGCATGTCCGCTCTGGCTCCTCTGGCGTTGATGTCAAACACGAATCCATTCCGATCGTCATCGAAGGTATCCAGGGCAATGGTGAAGGTATCACTCTCGCGAGGAGAGAAATCCCTGCGCATCTCCGTGACCACAAT
>JACZQQ010000260.1 GCA_022545645.1 Acidobacteriota bacterium
TAGTTGTTTCTTGTAATCTCCCCCATCATCGCCCCCTGCACCAGCTCTTCCCGCCCGTCGCGACTGAGTCTGTGAATGGTAAACTGTTGTCAGGAACACTGGCCTTCGCGCCTGCGTCTCTGGCGCGAGATCAGGCGAAAAATCAATGACTTAGGAGATGCCATGTCCAGACTTTATTTACTTCCTGTTTTTTTGCTTGCCTTTTCAACCCACATCGTCCTCTCACAGCAAAAAACGGACGGATCTCTGGAAGACGGCGCCTTGGCCTCAAACCGGCAATACGAATACCGCTTACTGGCCACCAGTAAGACCTCGACCATGCAAAAGGAGATGGACGAGGCGGGCCAGGCCGGTTTTCGCTTCGCGGGGGTGATGGGCGGAGACACCGCTTTCGGCGGGTCCGAAGTTGTGGTGGTGATGTCAAAAGATCGGGAAAGCCAAAACCAGGGTCATTACCAATACAAGCTTCTGGCCACTTCCAAGACCTCGACCATGCAGAAGGAACTCCAGCAGGCCGGAGATGAAGGGTTCGAGTACCGGGGCCAGACGGTGTTTGAAACCAAGTTTGGAGGACAGGAAGTCGTCATTATTCTGGAACGTGACCGCAACAAGACCTCCTCACATTATGAATACAAGCTTCTGGCCACCACCAAAACCTCCACCATGCAGAAGGAATTGAGCGAAGCCGGGGACACAGGATTTGAATTTGTAGGGCTCACGGTAAGTAAAACCCGCTTCGGGGGAGCTGAGCTGGTTTCCATTCTGCGCAAGCGGCTGGATCGCTGATGCCGGGCTTGGGGGCTTACGGGGGAGAGCAACCTTCTCTCTCTCTCCTTCTCTCTACGCGCGAAGTGCGTTCTCTCTCTTTCTCCGTGCTTGACCTCTCGTCCTCGATCATCCTTTAGCCTGAACGATGACTCGGGAGGAAGCAATGAAACTGACGGCTATTTCTACAATCATGGTAGTACTGGTCCTGACGGGCATCGCCTATGGACAAGATGCCGAGCGTCTTTATGGCGTTTGGGAGATGACTTACTATTCTCGGGCGGGTCAGGTGGTGGATTGGACCGGCATTATGATCATTACCCCGAAGTATTTCACCCGCAACTACATGGCCAAACAGCGTCACTCTTTCCGAGATCAATATGAAAGCCTGGTCGATCTTCCCGAGCGGGAAAAGGACGACATGCTCGAGGCCCTCTATTCAAAATATGGGAGCGCCAGCGGAACCTATAGAGTTGAAAACGACACCCTGACCTTCGAGCCGATTGTAGGTGGAAATCCCGCCCTCCTGGGTCGACGGCCCTCTCGCCGAATCGAGTTGGATCCAAGCGGTACACGATTGAGCCTGAAAGGCACCATGACCCGCGGCTACGGCGTGGAAGAGGTGTGGGAGAAGCTGGAGGATTTGGATTAGCGGGCCACTTAATTCAGCTTGCAGAGGTACTGCCCGTTTTGGAAATCGCTGAAAAAGTGGTCACGCAGGGGATGTTCTATGGGGTCGCGCCGTTCATCCGGCTCCAGGTTTCTTTCCGCAACGTAAGTCGTATGCTCTGCCTGGTCAACCAGGACATGGTACCAGGGCTTGTCCTTAGGGGGGCGGCTTCCGGCCATGTGCTCATACCATTCCTCCGTGCCCTGAAAGGTTGCATCGACATCGACGATGACCCCGCGATAATCGAAGAGAAGGTGATGAACGAGCTGACCAATGGAAAACTTACAGGTGCTCTCAGTCATAAGCTGTGAGCCACGATATTAGCATCTATGTCCGATTGCAAACGCCATTTTAAAAGGAAACTCAGGCGATGACAACCAATCTGGATCGATTGATGACTCTCATTGTGCTATTGGCTGCAACGGCTGGCTGTGGGGCTCCCGTTGAACGGTCTGACGTCCTGATTACCAACGCTCGCCTCATCGACGGTACGGGTGGGGTACAGGAAGGGGCTATGATCGCGATCTCCGGAGATCGTATTGAAGGAATCTTCTCGGAGGGCGAGCCCAGAGAAGGCGACCTCACGATTGACGCTGGTGGCAGAACCGTGATGCCCGGTTTAATTGACTCTCACGTCCATGTCATCGTTGACAGGACGGTCGTGGACCAGGAGACACTCGATGAGTACATCGAGAATTCAGCAAAAAGGAATCTGGCTGATTTTCTCGCTCACGGTGTGACCACCATCAAATCTGCGGGCGACCCGGAGGATGCCATTCTTGAGCTTCGTCAACTCATCGAAGAGGGGAAAGTAGAGGGACCCAGACTGTTGGTCGTCGGTCCGGTCCTCTCGGCTCCGGGAGGACACCCTTCAGTAACGCTTTTTGCTGACAATTCCTGGGTACGCGAACGACTTGTGGCAGAAATGGCCCGTGTGGAGGACGTCAAGGAGACAATCGACCGGCTGGCTGGAAAGGGTGTCGATGGCGTCAAGATCGTCTATCAAGGAAGTGACGACGGGAGCCAAACCTATTTGTATGGCGATCGCATCAGCATCCGTCGATTGCCCCGGGAAATCATGGAGGCGATCATAGAAGAGAGCCACCGGCACGGCCTTCGAGTCACGGCCCACACCTTCGAAGAAGAGGGAGTCATTCCTGTGGTGGAGGCGGGAGTCGACTCTCTGGAGCATGGCGTGGTGGTTAAATCCCCGGTCAGTGAGACCGTGGTTGAGATGCTCCGTGAGGCAGGTGTTTTTTACATTCCCACCTTACAGGTATTCCGCGCGGCCGAAGCAAGAGGGCGAGCCATGGCAAATCTGAAGCAGCTCTCCGAGGCCGGCGTAAAAATTGTGCTGGGAACAGATACGGTGGGAAGCACTCCCGCAGGTGCCAACACCATTAGCGAAGCCGAGCGTATGGTGGAAGCCGGCATGAGTCCCGCTCAAGTAATCCAGGCAGCCACCCGCACTGCGGCCGAACATTTAGGAAGAGGCGACGACCTGGGCACATTGGAAACCGGGAAACTGGCGGACCTGATAATCGTCGAGGGTGATCCACTGGAAAATATCTCCGTCCTGCGAACCCCCTGGATGGTCATGAAGGACGGTCGAGTCGTGGTGGATAACCGCCAGGAATAGGCGGGCGGGAGAGAGTTCAGCCACCGTTAGACTAGACAGCTCCACTGAAACCGCTCTTTATTCCAAGTCGGCCTTCTTCTGCTTTTCGATCTGCTTGCCAATGAATTCCGCTGAATGGAGCTTTCCTTTTCCGACCCCGGGACAAAGCGACTGAATATTGCCACTCCACTTTTTGGCGCTCATATTTTCCGGCCAAAAGGGCCAGGTTCGGCACTGAGTCGGGCGGGCTTCATAGACCGTACACTTCTTTTCAGAAAGGTAAATGCATTCGGGACTCCCATTTTCAACCAGGTGATAAAACCCGTCAGTGCGAGCACAGTATTTTGTTGTGAACTCAGAAGTGGTCATCTTGAAAAACTCAGCCAGGTTCTCCCGATCTTTCCGTGTGAGATAGACGTAGCCATATTCACCACGAGAGGTACAGCAATTACCCGATTGCTGACACTCAAAGCGGATTCCCTGATTCCACCATGGGGAAGGCTTCTTCTTGCCCATTTCTTGAAGTTTATGACCGGTGACTGACGTCTGTCCAACCCGGAGACCTGAGCAGAGACCGAAGATCCTTTTTTGGGGTGAGGGTTAAGCGCAGTCGTTCCAGGCATCCTGTGATGAAAGTTCTGAGGATCGTGCTGTGGTGGCTTCGATCTCTTCACGGATACGTCTCTGTTCCTGGATCATGGCCAACCGGAACATAAACTCTTCCCGTGCTGGAT
>JACZQQ010000261.1 GCA_022545645.1 Acidobacteriota bacterium
GCGGTGACATCCAAACCTCCTTCAGAGAATAGCTCCACTCACCGCGCCATGCTCCCCGAGGCTGGCAGCGAAGCCCACGAAGTCAAAGATGACGGTATCTGCAAAGAGCGTATTGGGCAGGACGAAAAGACTGATCAGAAGAAATAGAAAAATGCTTTTACTCATGGTCTTGCTTCGGTCATGAACTTCCTCTAGGTTATGCATAAGTGCAACTGTGCTTTCAGATGGATCTCTTTACAGCAAAGGCTATGCCACAGATGTCCGTTTGTTTATTTCAAGGAGTAAACTGTTGATGAGCAATAACTTACAATTCTTTGATCGATCCGGATATCCGAGAAGTCGCACGTCGTTACAGGAAAAGTGAAAGCCATGACACAGTGACTTTACTTTTTCACCGCAGGGCCCCAGACCAGATCCTCCACGATGGCCGCATCCAGGCGCATCTTTTCAAAGTTGTCGATCAGCTGTTGGGGTGACTCCACGATGGGCTCGCCTTCGGGGTTGAGTGAAGTGTTGATCAGGAAGGGCAAGTTCGTTTTCTCCCGAAAAGTGAGCAGCAATTGGTGCAGGAGAGGATTTTCCGGACCCACCGTTTGATAGCGGCAGTAGTTGTTCAAGAGAACCGTTTCGAACTCGCGGCGGTACTTCCCTCGGATCAGCCCCATGAAGGACATGAAAGGCGAGTGGTGGGCATCGTGAAAATACTTTCCCGCGCTTTCCTCGAGGATGGAGATGCCGAAGGGCTTGAGATAATCCCGCTGCTTAATCTTTTGCGGATCCAGGGTTTGAGGATTCATCAGAATGCAGCGGTTTCCCAGACTGCGGGGGCCAAACTCCATCCGTCCTTGAAACCAACCCAGGCTGTTTCCCGCCACCAGCAGGTCCACGGCCTCAGACACCGGATCGGGCACTTTCTTGAAGTGCACCTTCTGGTCTTTAAGCACTCGAGCCACCTTGGCCGAGGAATATTGGGAGCCCCAAAAAGCGTGAGTCATCTCCGAGCGGGGAGCTGCCTCACCTAAAAAGGCCAAGGCTGAGCCCAAACACAGGCCGCTGTTGCCCGGTGCGGGTGGGATATAGACCCCTTCGATGGCTGTTTCAGCAGAGATTCGGCCATTGAGAAGGGAGTTGTAAGCCAGTCCTCCGGTAAAGACCACATTGGGGATGAGATGCTCGGTGTGAAGCTCATCAATGATGGAAAATAGGATCTCTTCGGTCAGCTGCTGCATGGAAGAGGCGATGTTTTGATGTTGAGTGGTGATCTCTTCTTTGGAATCACGGCGCGATCCCAGCAGATGCTCCAGGTTCTCGTTGTAAAGCTGAGTAATGTCGGGAGTCGCCTCTGACCAAGTGGTGCCCACTCCCGCTTCCTCAGCGAAGTATTTGAGGTTCAAGCGGAGCCGTCCCTCTTCGCGGGAAATAATGGTGCGAAGGCGGTCGGTATATTCCGGATAACCGAAAGTCGACAGCCCCATCACCTTACTTTCGTCTCCGTAGTTGGAGAACCCCAGAAACTGGGTGACCATGGTGTAAAAGAGTCCCACTGAGTGAGGAAATTCAATCTGTTTGAGAGGTTCGATTTGGTGTCCGCGTCCGATCCCCGTCTTTAAAGAAACAAAGTCCCCAAAACAATCGCAGGAGATGACGATGGCCTCATCAAACGGGGAGTAAAGAAATCCGGAGAGCATGTGGGAGAGGTGGTGATCCTGTTCCTGAAGTTTGAACACCAGGCTCTCGACCGGAACCTGAAAATGCTGGGCCAGGGTTTCCTTGAAATTGATCAACTTCAAATTGATGCGGTAGCGATCGTAAAGAGAGGTGATCTTGTAGATGCGATCCTGAAAATGGACCTGGTCCTTGCCCACAACTCGGGTATTGGTGGAGCGGGCGTAGGTGATGATGTCGATATCTTTGAATTCCAGATTGGCCTGCTCGAGACAAAAAGCGATGGCGGAAAGGGGAATGCCGGCGGAGAACTTGACCCGGTTGTAGCGTTCCTCTTCGGCCGCGGCCACCAATTCTCCCTCGGCAAAGAGAGCCGCTGCGGCGTTGGGATGGAAGAAGTTAAGACCGAGGATGTTCATGGGAGCACAGACAACAGACAACAGACAACAGACAGCGGACCACAGCCGGAAGACCGGCTGAAATTCAAAATTTCAAATTCCAAATCCCAAACAAATTTCAAATTCCAAATCCTAAACTTAAGAAAACAACAGACGACCGACAACTCGTCATCGAGCTAAGGTTCCGATCCAATAAGTTATCACGACAATGAAGACGAAGTAGCAGCCTAAAATAACATAGGCGGGTTTCCAGTTCTTTTTGCTGGAAGTTTCCGGCAGGCCCTGGACAAGAGTCAGATCGTCCGGGGCTGACTCAAGCTCTCCCTTCTGGAGCAGGGAGCTGATTCCATAGCCAAAGCCGAAGGTGACGGCAAAGCCAATCACATTCCACCACAGCCAGCTCACCTGGGGCAAGGCCAGCCAAAAAATGAGATTGGTGCCCACTCCCAGAAGAACACCCCATTTGACCGCGGAAGCCACCGCGGTCCGGGTCAAAATGCCCAGCAGGAAAGTGGCCAGAATAGGTCCATAGAAAGCCGATCCGATTTTGTTGATGGCTTCAATGACCGTTCCCGAGATGCTCCCCACCAAAAAGGCAAATCCGGTGCAGAATATCCCCCAGAAAACGGTCAGGATTTTGGATACTTTCAGCGCGTTGTGCGAGTTTTGAGGCTGGAAATACCGTTGGTAAATATCCTTGTAGCTGGCGGCACTCAGCGAGTTGAGTGCTGAATCGAGTGAGGACATGGCGGCTGCAAAGATGGCAACGGCCAGCACTCCGATGATCCCGTGGGGAAGATAGCGCATGATGAACAGGGGAACCATATAGTCTGGCGCGCTCTGCGAGACTTCAGCGGCAAAGGCGGAGTCTTGAAGCAGCAGGGATCCGATGAGCAGGCCCATCAAACAGTAGCCCAGAACCACGGGGAAGCGGAAGATGCCGTTGAAGAACAGGGATTTTTTCAGGTCGTCCTCGTTTCGAGCCGACAGCTCCCTTTGAACCTGGCTCTGGTCACAACCGTAGTAGGAAACGTATAAGAAGAAGCCTCCTAGCAGCAGAGGCCAAAACCCGAAGTCCGCGCCATCTCCAAAGCCATGCCCCCAGTCGATGCTTTGCCACCTCTGGGCCGGAACTGCCGCCAGCGCTTCACCCCAGCCTCCCACGTAGTAAAGGGCATAGCCGGAGCAGACCAGGATGCCGATCAGCAGAATGCCCATCTGCACGACATCGGTGTAGATTACCGCCTTGATTCCTCCCAAAGTGTCATAGATCATGGCCACAACGCCGATGATCAAAATAGTGACCCAGAGATTCATTCCCACCGTGACCGAAAAGACAATGGCGATGGCGTAGACCCCAACCCCTGTGGCCAGGGCGCGGCTGATTTGAAAGATCAGGCTAATGAGGGTGCGCGTTCCCAGGTCGAAGCGGTGTTCCAGGTATTCATAAATACTGACAATGTGATTGCGGTGTAGGAAGGGAAGGATGACGATCATGACAAAGATCATGGCCAGGGGAACCGCGAACTCGTATCCCAGCCAGATCAAGCCTCCTCCCGGCCGGACAGCCACGAAGGCGGGAGCGGAAATGAAACTGATGGCGCTTAACTGGGTGGCCATGGTGGAAATGGCGATGGCCCCCCAGGGCAGATTCCGGCTTCCCAGGAAATAAGCTTCCGTATCTTTCTGCCCCCGGCTAAGAAAAA
>JACZQQ010000051.1 GCA_022545645.1 Acidobacteriota bacterium
GGCGACGACGGGTGACCCGCAAGCGGGTGCCCCGAGATCGCCCGCAACCCCCATCAGCCCGAAGGGTGGCGGCGGGACGGCATCGATTTCTTTGTCGCTCCTCCTCCACGATGTCACTGACATCGCGTCGTCGTCGCTTCGCGAACTCGACGCCGTCGCGCTCGCCACAAACGTCATGGTATTCATGGGACGAGACACTAAAAGATAGAAGAGGACCAGCGAAATCACGATCCAGGCCAGGTAGCTGGCCATGAGAACCAGGATCGGTGGAACCGTTTTTGAACCGATGCGCACCACCATGATCATGGGGGTGAGATGAATCCAGGTCAGCGTATGGTAGAGGGAAAACAGAAGGATCACCACAAAGAGCACTCGAGCCGAAGGAGTCTGCAAGGCACCGAGATAGAGCTGATAAGTGTCTTCACCTTGACTCAACCGGTAAACTCCCACCAGAGAAATGAGAGCAAAGAGGCCCACAAAAACAGCCGAGAGCTCGCGGACCATAAAGAGGAAATAATTCTTTCGCTGCAACCACCACCAAAAGCTCATGTGGGGTCGATAGAGAAGATCTTCAGGCCGAGACTTTTGCAGGTTCATCGGTTTCCCCAGGGCCAGATCCAGGAGATAAAATACTCCTTGGTCAGCTGCACCTTGGTTCGCTGGATGGCAGCTGCGGGATCGACGTGTTTCGGACACACTCGAGTGCACTCTCCGACAAACGTGCATTCCCAGATACCCTCATGACTTCCAATAATCTCGGCACGCTGGTCCTGGCCCTCATCCCGTGAGTCCATATTGTAGCGGTGGGCCAGGGCGATGGCAGCGGGTCCCAGAAAACTCTTGTCATGCCCATAGACAGGGCAGGCCGAGTAGCAGAGCATGCAGTTGATGCACATGCTGAATTGCCGATAGAGATCCAACTCATCCGGTGACTGCAGATATTCGCCTTCCTCGAGAGGCTTTTCCTCGCTGCGGATGATCCAGGGCTTGATTTCCACAAGCTTGTCCATGAAATCGCTCATGTCAATGACCAGATCACGAATCACAGGGAAATGGGCCAACGGATCGACCTGGACTTCGCCTGGATAGTAGTCGCGAAGAAAGGTGGCGCAGCTGAGCTTCGCATCCCCATTGATCATCATGCCGCAGCTGCCGCAAACTCCCATCCGACAGGACCAACGGTGGGTGAGCGTTCCATCCACATGGTTCTTGATGTAGTTGAGGGCATCCAAAACCACCATATCTTCCTTATAAGGGATGGTATAGCTTTGGGTGAAGGGCTCAGAACTTGTTTCCGGGTTGTAGCGGGTGACCGTGATCTTGATCGTGCTCAATACTTTCGCTCCTCAGGCGGCCAGCGGGTGATGGTTACGGGCTGTTGCTCGAAACGAGGCCCTTCGGGGGTGGCGTAAGCCAACAGGTGATGGAGGAATTTCTCGTCGGACCGCTCGGGAAAGTCCAGACGAGACTGTGCACCTCGTGATTCCTCTCGGGCCAGGGCCGAGTGGGCGATGCATTCGGCAACCTCGAGCATGAACTCCAGCTCCAGGGCCCCCCGCAGATCGGTATTGAAAATACGGCCTCGATCGTCTATGGCCACATCGGCAAAACGCTCGCGCAGCTTCTTTAGGGTGGTGCAGGACTCCTGCAAGCTTTCACCGGTGCGGTAGACTCCGCAACCCTGTTCCATGGTCAGATGCATCTCTTCTTGAAGGGAGGCGACCCGCTCCGTGCCGCCTTCTTTTTCAAGAAAATGCTTGGCGATGCGCTTTTGTTCTTTGTCGGCCAAGGAACGAACTGCATTCTGTGACACCGGCTTTTGGTCCACGGCATATTGGGCCCCGGCCCTTCCGCTGAGAGCACCGAACACCAAACACTCAGTCAGCGAATTGGAACCCAGGCGATTGGCCCCATTGAGGGTAATGCAGGCTACCTCTCCCGCAGCCAACAGACCAGGAATAGAGGTATTCCCGTTGATGTCCGTACTCACTCCTCCCATCATGTAGTGAACGACGGGCCGGACCGGGATGGGCTCGTGGACGGGGTCAATGCCGACGTATTTGACCACCAGCTCTCTAACAAAAGGGAGCTTTTCATCGATTATTTTCTCTCCCAGATGGCGCAGATCCAGATGAACGTACCCACCGTATTCTCCTTCAAAGGCGCGGCCTTCGTTCATCTCGGTCATAATGGCCCGCGACAGGATGTCCCGAGGTCCCATCTCCATCTTGCCGGGAATGTAACGCTCCAGAAAGCGCTCACCCTCTTTATTGATGAGGTGTCCTCCCTCTCCCCGGGAGGCCTCGGTGATCAGAATGCCGGTTCCCGGCAGTCCGGTAGGATGGTATTGGACAAACTCCATGTCCTTGAGTGCAGCACCAGCCCGGTAGGCCAGAGCCATGCCATCGCCTGATTTGATGCTGGCGTTGGTGGTAAAAGGAAAGATCTGACCGCCGCCCCCGGTGCAGAGCAAGATGGCTTTGGCCACTATGGGATGGAGCTGGCCCGTTTCAAGATCCAGCGCCGTAACCCCCACACATTTCCCATCTTCGATGAGCAGAGAGCTGACAAACCACTCATCATAGCGCCGGATCTGCGTGTACTTGAGCGAGGTTTGAAAAAGAGCGTGCAACATATGAAAACCGGTCTTGTCGGAAGCATAGACGGTCCTTTTGACGCTCATCCCCCCAAAGGCACGCACGCTGATTCTCCCATCGGGGTCACGACTCCAGGGACAACCCCAATGTTCCAATTGGATCAGCTCCTCAGGGGCTTTTTCTATGAAAGTCTCGACCACATCCTGGTCAGCCAGAAAGTCGCTTCCGCGGACGGTGTCGAAACCATGAAGTTCCAGACTGTCCTCTTCTCGCAAGACGGCAGCGGCCCCGCCTTCCGCCGAGACCGTGTGACTGCGCATGGGAAAGACCTTGGAGACGACGGCGATATCTATGTTGGCGTCTACTTCCGCGGCTGCAATAGCCGCCCTCAGACCGGCAGCTCCTCCCCCAACGATCAGGATATCGTGACTCATCTCCTCGGTCATGGGGAAGGATATTGGCATAAAACGGGCAGGTAATCAATCCCGATTGATAAGCATAATTAGGGTAGAAAAAGTTGAAAATCAGGCCCGTTACTTCTTAAAAGCCCATCGGTAGACGTCACCAAAGTTGCGCGCAAAGTGAAAGGTTAAACCCTTGCGCAAATAGTCGGGAAGCTCGTCGACATCCTTCTCATTCGCTTCCGGAAAGATGAGCGTATCCAGCCCCACCCGTCGGGCGGCAATGACCTTTTCCTTCACTCCGCCAATGGGCAACACTCGACCGGTCAGCGTTAACTCTCCGGTCATGCCCAATTTCTTTTTCACCTTCTTTTGGGAAATCATTGAAACGAGGGAGGCCGCCATGGTGATTCCTGCCGAAGGACCGTCCTTTGGGGTGGCACCGGCGGGGACGTGAAGATGGACAAAATGTTGGTCAAAAAAGTCTGGCTTCGCCCCGTATTCTTCCAGGTGAGCCATGACGTAGGAATAGGCGATTTCTGAGCTCTCCACCATTACATTACCCAGTTGACCGGTTTGCTTAAAACCTTTTCGTCGAGTGGCCACGGCCGTTGCTTCAATTTGGAGAGTCACGCCGCCCAGGTTGGTCCAGGCAAGACCCGTCACGATTCCCGGCTGAGCCTCGAGAAGTTCCTCCTTGGTAAAAATCGGCTTTCCAAGATGAGTTTCCACGTCGCCTTTAGTGACAACAAACTTCCCGGTGGAATTCTCTGAAAACTTCACTGCGGCCCTTCTCATGATTTTCTTGATCCTTTTTTCCAAAGCACGAACTCCCGCCTCTCGAGCGTAGCCATCGATAATGGTCAGGAGAGCATCTTTTCGTATGCTCACCTGTTGTTTCTTCAAACCGTGGTTCTTGAGAGCCTTGGGAATCAGGTAGCGACGAGCAATCTCCATCTTCTCTTCCAGGATATATCCGGATAAGCGGATGACTTCCATGCGATCAATCAAGGGACCCGGAACGGTGTCCAGTTGGTTGGCGGTGGTGACGAAAAGTACATTGGAAAGGTCGAAGGGAACATCCAGATAGTGATCGCGAAAGGACGAGTTTTGTTCGGGATCCAGGACCTCGAGCAAGGCTGAGGCAGGATCGCCATGGAAGGATGCCCCGACTTTATCAATTTCATCGAGCATAATGACCGGATTAGAGGTGCCCACAGTCTTCATGGCTTGGATAAACTTTCCGGGCATGGCACCGATATAGGTTCGGCGGTGTCCTTTAATCTCTGCTTCGTCTCTCATCCCCCCTAGGGAAAAGCGAAAAAACTTGCGGCCCAGTGCATCGGCCATACTCATTCCCACCGAGGTCTTGCCGACACCCGGGGGGCCGACAAGACAGAGGATGGAGCCGGCGATATCCCCTTTGATCTTCCCCACTGCCAGAAACTCCAGAATTCGAGTCTTCACGTCTTCCAGTCCATAGTGGTCACGATCGAGGATCTCTCTGGCCCTCTTCAAATCGTAGTTGTCCTGACTTTGTTTTCCCCACGGTAAAATGGTCAGCCAATCCAGATAGTTTCGAGTGACCGCATACTCAGGAGAAAGTGGCTCCAATACCTGGAATTTTTCCAGTTCCTCATCGACGGCTTGCTGGGCTTCCGGGTTCAGGCTTAAATCGGCCAGCCGTTTCTGAAATTTGTCGATTTCTGTAGTTTTCCCTTCTTTTTCAAGTCCCAGTTCCTGCTTGATGGCTTTGAGTTGCTCTTTGAGAAAAAATTCTCGCTGCTGTGAGGACATCTTGTCTTCCACTTGCTGGGTGATTTTCTGCTGGAGTTTGAAAACCTCCAGTTCCTTTTTGAGCAACACCAGGGTGCGATCAATGCGCTGGCGAACGTCAAAGGCCTCAAGAATACCCTGAAGCTCTTCACCGTCGGCCGTGGTTAAACTTGCAGCAAAGTCGGCAAGTTTCCCAGGATCATCCAAGGAAGAGCGACTGAGGAACAGCTTAATGACTTCAGACTGGAGGGGATTGAGGCTGACCAGTTCCTTTAGAGTGGAAATGATGGCTATGGAGTAGGCCTTCAGTTCCTGGTTCGCAGAGAGCTCAGGGGCATGGTGATATTTCACCCTTGCGAAGAGTCCCTCGGGTGTTTCTTTAACTTCCTTTATGGAGAAGCGCTCCAGACAACTAATCAGAATATGAGCATTGCCCTGCTCCTCCTGAATCGCCTCGAGGATCTTGCCGGCTACACCCACAGGGTAGAGGTTCTCGGGGCTGTCCTCCTTTTCCACATCTCTGACCAGCACCAGTCCCAGTGTCCTGGCGCCCGATTTCATTGCCCACTCCACGACCCGGGTTTGATCTTCTCGGACCGCCAAGGGAATATGAATGCCTGGAAAAAGAGGACGAGGTCTGATGGGCATAATGGGAAGGGAAGTGGGAAGAACTTCCCCGGCAAGGACCACCCCTGTCTCGTCCAAGTCTGTGCTTTTCGGGCTTTCCTCCTGTTCAGTCTCAGGAGCCTTTTTTTCCTTCTTGCTCAGGTTAAGTGCCTCGTTTCATAAATACGGTAACGTTTGCTGAAGGGGCTTGCGAGACACTAGTCCTTCTTCTTAATAAGGTCGCTTCGCTTCAGGTGCACCTTGTCAAAACTGCTTGAAGAGATGACATAGTACCAATCGGCAAAGCGGGTATTCAGCTGATCGGAGAGTTCCCGGGCTTCTTCGACCTTCCGCAGCCATTCGTCGTGTTGGTCTTGCAGTTCCTTATTCTGTCGATCGGTGTCGGACCAATCGTCTTCAGGCTTATTCAGGAAATCCGCGTTGTTCGGTCCAGCGGGTTCGGGGAACCTGTTGGGGTCAAACGACGCCGTAATAAAGAGGTATCGGTTTTCGCCAGGGCCTCTCTCCTGCTCCTCCTCTTCGTTACCAGAGTCGGTACCGGCTGTAACGGCATCACCGGTGCCATAGAGGATCTCGCCGAAGCGCAAGGTGTAAAGGACTCCCTGGCTGCTGCGTATCTCGAGCTCCCCTTCATTGGAGACCAGATTCGCGTCTCGTGTGAAGTAATACCCTTTGCCCTGCAGGGAAAGGAGATCTGCCTGGGACATCCCTGCTCCACCCTCAGTGCGACTCAGGTTCCGAGACAGACCCGCTGGCTTTGGCCGCACGCCGACGATGGAGAGTTCCTCAATCGCCCTTAACAGATCATCGATTTTGGTGGAGTCCACTTCCTGGGTCGAAGACATTCGATTGGCTTTCCAGCTGTCCTGGTCCCTATCCAGGATGACCACATCGCGTTGGTTGATGGTTCCGGTTCGCTCGTTAATCGAGTAATCCTTCAAGGTCATCTGTTCAATGTCACGCTGGTTGACCTGCAGCAGAGCACGGTCGATCCAGTCCTCGAATTTGGTGGAGATGTCGATATCGATACGGGATACGTAGACTCTCTTTTGATCGGGAAGTCTGACGAATCGAAGGTTGGCTCTGCCCTCCAGCTTGTTGCCGATGATCAAGTCTGCCAGGATCTGGCCGCTGTCTCCCTTAATGGTGACCCGTTTCCCCCGACCCTTGAGGGTGGTCACGGTTTGATCCAGGGGGTCCAGCACGCTGAAGGCCTCGTGGTCGGCCACGTTGTTGGATCGAAAATCATCTTTCTTGATGTCGATGACCCCGGCAGCCGTCTTGGCCAACCTCTCCTTTCCGTCGGCGGGATAGTTGTGGTGCGAGGGTATGGTCCATTTGTTCTCATTGAAGGTCACCTTGAAGGGGCGGGCGGCGGCCGTCTCTTCGTCAAATTCAATGACCTCAAGGGTGGTGGCGACATTGGGATCCGTGAACTCAGGAAAAAAGGCCTCGCCCCGATCCAGGAAGGCGTCAGGAGTGATATGCCGCGGTGCTGTCAAAAAGGCCAGCGTCAGCAGCAACAGAGCCGCACCGGCGTAGGTCATTGTTTTTCGTGTTTCGCTCATGACGATGTCCTTAGTCTGCGGGCGGCCGCGGCCCCCTCCCTTTCCCGACGCTGCCGGCGCACAAAAATCAGTACGCCCAGAGCGAAGACGGGAATAGGAGGCAGCAGAACCGCAAACGTCTTGATGTTGGTCTGAATGCTCCGGATCTGCTCTTCGACATTTTCCTTGCTGCGGTTAATTTTGGACTCTTTTTCCGCCTCGATGTTGGTTTTTAAGACCTCAAATCGACGACTTTCCACTTCCTGAATATTTTGAGCCATAATCTGCTTGGTCTGAATGTCCAGATCAGGTCGTTGTCGCACTTCGTCGACCCTTTCATCCAGCCTTTGCTGGGCTTGGTCCATAGCCCTTTCAGCCTCCGCTTCAGCATCTTCTTCCTCTTTCACCCGCCCTTCGATAAAGTTCCGAGTCTGTTCCTCGACCCGTTCCAAGGTTCGGTGTCGAACGCGCTTGCGGCGCAAGGTGATAAAGGATTCATCTTTGACCAGGACATCGATACAGTTGAGAAAGAAGGTGATGTTGTCGAAGTTGAGGTTCTCCAGTCCACCCGCTCGGATCTGAAAGAATTGCTCGGAAATAAAGTCCAGGTCGGCGATGACAAGAACGTCCAGAGATTTGGGTGATGGAGGAGTTTCATCGCTTTCCTCTGTACTGGAGTCTTCGGAACCGCCCTCTTCTTCCTGGTCAGCGGCCTCGGAGTCCGTGCTCTCGATGGTTCCTCGAATGTGAGCGGCCAAAACGTAGTCCCGGGGATCGGGCCGGTGAGGAAGATTCGGATTGATCTGGGCTCCCAGAAAGCTTCGCTGCACCATTTGAAAATAACTGGCCTGCCCGGAGACATACCCGGATTTCAGCAAAGGCTGAAATTCATAGTCGCTTCCAGCCGCCTGTTCCATTTGTCCAGGGTAGAGCAGGACCAGTTCCTGCAGTCCGGCGCTGCCTTGATGCTGCTCATTGAAGGTTTCTTCGTTTTCATTTCCCTTACCCACGAAAACCACTTCAGGCGGCAGCTGGGCAAGATCGGGATGAGGATTGTAGGTATCCCAAATGATACTGGCGGAATTCCAACTGACTCCGATCTCGGACATAAACCTCTGAATATCTCCCTTTTCCGCGGGAGGGGCGGCCTGTTGTTGCATGAACGGATTCATGTTGGCACCGCTTCTCTCTGAAGGCGCAAGGGCTATGTTGATCACAGGTAAGGGATCGATCAACAGAAGAGTGGGATTCCCTTCCTGAATGTAGGCGAGTAGACCAGCCATCTCTTCTTGAGGCAAGGAGGAGGGCAGAGCCACAAGCAGAGCATCAAGATCCTCAGGAATGGGACCTGAGGAGGAAACCTGGACGACCTCATATTGTTTCTTCAATTCCTCCACGATGGACCATCCCGGGGCGCTCTGCATGGTCTGAAAATCAAATCCTCCAAAGAGTTTGGCTTCTGTGCTGAGCACTCCAATCTTTTTACGATCTGTTTGGGCAACCACGCGAATACTTCGAGTAATTTCATATTCTACGGACAATCCCCGGTCTACGAAGGGGATCACATGTTCCTGAGCACCCGAGGTAAAGGCGACTCCCAGGAAGACCTCCGAGGAGCCGGCTTGCGCGCTTGACAGATTCGGTACTGACCTGGGGACGATGCCGAACTTTTCTCGGGCATCACGCGCTGACTGGGTAAAGGGCTCGGTGTCCTCAATCAGCACCTGGATTCTGGATCCACCGAGGGAATCCACTTCATTGAGAATACCCAGCAAATTCTCACGGGTTTGTACGAATTGTTCCGGGATGTCCGGACTGACATAGGCCTGGATAAATACAGTCCGGTCCGTGGGCAGCTCTCGGAGCAAATTGCGCGTCGCAGCGCTGAGCGAATGGAGCCGCTCGGCCGTGACGTCCAGCCGAATACTCGTTCTCCCCAAGACGGCATTGATGCTGATGACCGCAATGATGAGCGCCACTGTCCGGACCAGATGGTGCAACCACATCGGATATCCATCGGCTTGACGGGGCCAGTGTCGTTTCCCTACCAGCAAAACATTAAGATAGAGGACTAAGGCGGTCAGGGAGACAAAATAGAGTAGACCTGAAAGACTCACAACCCCTCGAGCAAAATCTTCGAAGGAATCGAGAACACCCACAGAGCCCAGCAATCCACCCAAGGTTGGACTCAAGGCGGCAGCTGAGTCGCCGAAGGCAAAAAGAGAACAAAGAGCCGCTCCCAGGACGAATGCAATGGTCGCATTGGAGGTCAAGAGAGAGGCCAGCATTCCTAAGGCAATCATGGCCGAGCCCATCAGCCAATAACCCAGATAATTGCTGAACATCAGACCCAGATCCGGACTTCCCAGCCAGAACAAAACCAGTACATGGCTTAAAGAGAGGAGCAGCGAAGCGGTATAGATTCCCAGTGTGGCCACATACTTGCCTAGAACCACTTCCAGGCTGGTGGCGGGAAGAGTGAATAGAAGCTCATCCGTTCCCTGCTTTCTTTCTTCAGCCCATACGGGCATGGTCAGGGCCGGAATAAAGAACACCAAAAGATAAGGAAACAATTGATTCAATTGGTCCAGGTTGGCCAAATTGTTCAGGAAGAAGCGATTTTGCCAGAAAGCCGCGGCCGCACTGAGGAGAATAAAAAGTGTGATAAAGACGTAGCCGGTAGGACTGGTGAAATATTTCCATAGGTCTCGCTTTACCAGAGCACGAACAAATCCAATATTGATTCTGTAAGACATCATCGCTCTCCTCCTGATTCAACAGCAAGATGTTCCTTTTCTGGCGGATGGGCAGGAGGCCGCCCATGATTGGTCATTCGGTAAAAGGGTTCTTCCAGTGAGCCATTTTCTCTGAGTTCCTCGGGGGTGCCATCGAAGATCAACCGTCCGTCGTGAATGAACAGAACGCGGTCAGCAATGACATCCACTTCCCGTAGAATGTGGGTGGATACCAGAATCGTTTTCGTTTTCCCCAGTTCTCGAATGCTCTCCCGAAATTCACGGATCTGGTTGGGATCCAATCCAGCGGTGGGCTCGTCCATGATCACCACGTCCGGGTCATGCATGAGGGCCTGAGCTAAGCCGACTCGCTGACGATAACCCCTGGACAGTTTCCCCATGGGTTTTTCCATAACCTGTTGAAAACCATACTGCCTGCTGATTCGATCAATGCGATCTTCCAGATCGTCCCCTTCCAATCCTCGGGCCTCCCCGAAGAATTGCAGGAAGTCTCTGGGGGTCATGTCCAGATAGAGAGGACCATTCTCCGGAAGATAGCCCAGTCGCCTGGAAGCGGCAATCCGTTCCTGGTGAATATCCAGTCCGGCAATGGAAGCCTTTCCTTCGCTCGGTGCCAGATAGCCTGTCAAAATCTTCATGGTGGTTGATTTTCCGGCACCGTTTGGACCTAGAAAGGCTACCACTTGCCCTTCCTGCACCGAAAAGGATATCCCCTCGATGGCCACGAAAGGACCGAAATATTTACTGAGTCCCTGTGCTTCAATCATCACACGGGACGAAGCTTTCCCTTTCGAATCGTCACCTTCAAGCATGTCCGTTCTTTCCTCCCTCAGTACAGTCTACCGCGATTCAATACATAACGTTATACGACGGGTGAACTCTTTAGCCCGGGATTTTATGGAATTTTCTGTGAAGACCGAAATTTTTATTTCCGCTCGAAACAAGCCCGTATCATGCATCATTCGGGCTAGGAGTGGAAATGTTTCCGAGTCGAATCATCCACTTTCCTGTTGAACCAGAGACCGGATTCTCTCGATATTCGAATTCCTTAATGGGCAGGTACTGTCTGTGGCTACGCACTGAGCCAGGCCCAGGCCGCAGCCGCAGGTGCAGCGGGCCTCATTGGCATGGTCCAGAACTTCATGCTTCTGTTCCTCGGTGAGTGCTGAGAAATCCACCTCGCGAAGGTCTCGGTCCGTATAGTAACCGGTCCTTGTCATTCCCCCCATTCCAAGGGAGGGACCGGAACCGCTGCCAGGACCCATCTGGGTGACTGCGTAGCCCAGAAAGACGGCTAATGCCACCCCTGCGATCCAGATCAAGATCTTGGTGGAGCCTTTCAGTGCTCCCCCTTCCTTGAGGGCGCAGCAGCGCTTGTATTTCTTGCCCGAGCCGCAGGGACAAGCCTCATTCCGGCTAGGATTGGCCTTCGATGAGCGGGCTTTGTGTTTCTTCATCGTAGAACAACTTTATTTACTGTGAGCATTCATTTTTTTACTGATTTGAGGCAAGTATAGCGGGGACAGTCGGCCCTGTCCATGCCTGGTTGACATCCTCCGTGAGCCGTGGAAAAGCTGCTAACTCCTTACAGTGAAGTCTCTTATCGGTCAACAGGCAGATTGAGCTGTAAGCGGTCGTTGACAACCGGGTCGGAGAATAAAGGTCTACCAACCCCCGGCGGCAGAGCCGAAATGGGTCTCAAACCCAGAGCTGATGGGGCTAAACAGCTTTAATCGGTGGTTCTGCGATTACTGGCACGCAAATTGCTTGCGGCCTCTGCGTGTCTAAAAAATATCTGATTCTGGCTGAGGTCGGAGGAAAGATTAGGTTTCTCTGTATCAGGTCGAACGGTTGCCAGAAGGGCATCGAAGGGCAGGCCCGTCAGATGGTAGGGAAGCTCTTTGCCCGTCAGAAAGTTGTCGATCTGAGGTGTATACCCTGGCCCCTGGATCAGCTCAACCCTCCCAACACGTCCTGGTTGAGTCAAGCGGTGCTTGACCGAACAGGGTAACGGAACTTTATCCGAGGTGGATACCTTGGAGAATGGAGAGAGCGTCGTGCGTATTGTCGAAAACACCGGAATCGCCTTAGTTGATTCGCCTGAGTCATCCGATAAGGAAGAGGAGCATATCCACTCGAAGCGGGATCTGGACGACGGGGCTTCTGATAAGGAGAAGTCCGAGAGCCAGGAGAAGGGTAAGGATCCCATTCGCGTCTATTTGAAAGAGATGGGAATGGTGCCTCTCTTGAGCCGAGCGGGCGAAGTGGAGATCGCAAAGCGGATTGAAAAGGGCAAAAAAGCCGTGGGGAAGGCTCTCTCTCGATCTCCCGTCGTGGTTTCTGAACTCCTTCGCTTCGGTGAGAAGCTGAGGATGGGTGAACTGGCGGTTAGAAAGCTGGTCCACTTGACCGACGGGGAGCTGACAGAACGCGTTCTCGAACGTCGCCGTCAGGAGGTCTTGATGCAGATCGATGAGATCATCGAACTGGAGGACCAGACTTCTCAAATCAGGCTGAAACTGCGCAGGGCGAAGAAGAACAGTCCCAACTACAAAAGGGTATTCTCCAAGTTGGTGCGCCATCGCCTTCTTGTGGCCCTCCGTATCCGAGATCTTCGACTGAAACCGACCATTCAAGAGCACCTGATCGATACCATTCGGGAGGTCATGAAGGAGCTTCCCAAAAAACAGCGGGAAGCCAAGAAGTTAGCCAAGCTTCAAACCTCCCCACTCCGACTGGAAGAATCCAAGAAGGTCAAGTCGAGGCTGCGGAAAATTGAGAAGGAGCTCCGAGACAGCGAAGAAGAGTTCTTGGCGTCACCTAAGGAGCTGAGACGAACCTTGGCGGTGATCAAAAAAGGACAGTTGGAAGCAGGGATCGGCAAGCAGGAGCTGGTTGAGGCCAACCTTCGATTGGTGGTGTCGATTGCCAAGAAATACGGTAACCGGGGGCTGCCCTTGCCCGATTTAATCCAGGAGGGCAATATCGGCCTGATGAAAGCCGTCGATAGGTTCGAGTATCAGCGAGGCTACAAGTTTTCCACTTATGCCACTTGGTGGATTCGCCAGGCCATCACTCGGGCCATAGACGATCAGGCCCGGACCATTCGAATTCCCGTGCACATGATCGAGACCATCAACAAGCTGTTGAGGACCTCGCGTGCTCTGGTTCAGGAGTATGGGCGAGAGCCCACTTCCGATGAGATTGCCAAGAGCATGGATATTTCCGTGACCAAGGTGGGCAAGATTCTCAAGATCGCCCAGGAACCGATTTCTCTGGAAACTTCCGTCGGAGACGACGAAGATGTCAACCTCGGGGACTTTATCGAAGACCGAGGCTTGATTTCTCCTATCGAGAGCGGGATTTTTATCAATCAAAAAGACCAGATGATCGGGGCCTTGCATTCCCTGACTCCTCGAGAGGAGCAGGTCGTGCGCATGCGATTTGGGATCGAGTTGGACAACGAGCACACCTTGGAAGAAATCGGGCAAAGCTTTGCCGTTACTCGAGAGCGCATTCGCCAGATCGAAGTCGAGGCCCTCCGCAAGCTGCGCCATCAATCAGGCAGCCCGGCAATGGACATCACTCCTCTCGAGAGCTCTGGAACCTGAGAAGAATTCTCTCCACCCCCTCATGGATGCATAGAGGTTCGTGACTTCGTGTATTCGTGCACTCGTGCGGTCCGCGAATTAGGGACAGGCCCAAATCCTCTTTCTAAACTACCTTGAATACAGGATAATTTTTGGGGCTGGCACCGA
>JACZQQ010000052.1 GCA_022545645.1 Acidobacteriota bacterium
AATCTCCAAGCCCAAGTTCCAAATCCTAAACAAATTCCAAATCACAAATTCCAAATTCTAAACTTCTGAGTGTGGGCTGACGGGCTGTTTAAGCCGAATTTGTTTGTGATTTGGAGCTTGAAATTTGTAATTTGTTTGGAATTTATGATTTAGAGTTTGGAATTTCCTAACCCACGGTTAGGTTCTACTTCGGGTCGTTCAGCCGGGACGAAAGGGTGGGACACCTTCCTCTGCGCTAAAGAATGGAATGGGGTCCAGACCGCTCAAGTGGGCAATCTTTTCATTGATGGCCTTGAGTTCTTCTCTTGCAAACGATTCAACAATATCCCTGATCCTGCCATCCTCGCCAACATAGAAGAAGGTGGGAACGAAACGAATGCCGTATTCTTCGCTTACCGCGTAAGGATTCTGGTCCAACAGAATCGGCATCTGGATCTCCCAGTCCTCAGCTATTTTCAAGGCGGTAAACATACTCTCCTGGGCAATGGCCACGATGGAAACTCCTGATTTCGGATAGTTTCGGTGAATCCGTTCCACCAGAGGCAAGGAATACTCACAGGTCGGACAACCCTCCTTCACAAAGGCCAAAAGAGCAGGCCCATCTTTGACCAGGCTTTTGAGACTCCGCAACTCAGAGACTTCCTCAGAGTCCCCCCCTTCGCCATCTCCGGTAATCCACTGGAGTTCAAAATCAGGTGCTTGATCACCAGGCTTGAGTGTCATAGCCAGCTCTCCTTTTTCCAACAATAACCCGTGATGGCCCATCCATTGACAGGGCCAATCCCCTCTACTATAGTACGCTTTCCGTAACCGATGAAGAAACAGATTCAGGCTCCATCCGAAGCCATCTCGCCAGCTCTGGTGAAATCGATTCAGACGGTGGCGAATCGTCTGCGCAAGCACTCGCTGACCTCCACGACTGAAGCAGGATCAGGACATCCCTCTTCCTGTTGTTCCTGTGCCGAACTCATTTCAACACTCTTTTTTCGCTTTCTGCGCTATGAAGTGGACAATCCAGGGAATCCTTTGAATGACCGGTTTGTTCTCTCCAAGGGACACGCGGCACCCATTCTCTGGGCCGCCTGGGCCGAAGCCGGAGCCTTCCCGGTCGAAAAGCTCCAGACCCTGAGAAAAATCGACAGTGACCTGGAAGGGCACCCCACACCTCGCAATGCCTGGACACAGGTGGCAACCGGTTCCCTGGGTCAGGGTCTTTCCGTCGGTGTCGGCATGGCGCTGGGCGCTCGCATCAATCAGACAGGCAACAGAATCTTTGTCTTGATGGGAGATGGCGAGACCGCCGAAGGGTCTGTCTGGGAGGCTGCCGCCCTGGCTGCTCACTCCAATTTGGACAACCTGGTTGCCATCGTGGACGTCAACCGTTTGGGTCAAAGCCAGGCCACCATGTACGGGCATGATTTGGAGAGTTATCGACAGCGCTTCGCCTCCTTCGGGTGGCACACCCAGGTCATCGATGGCCACAGTGTGGAGGAAACCCTGGCCGCCCTGGAATCTGCAATCGCCTTTCAAGGCCAGCCTTCAGTCATCATCGCCCGCACCCTCAAGGGAAAGGGCGTCTCCTTCATGGAGGACAAGGAGGGTTGGCACGGTAAACCCGTGCCTGCAGAGGAACTGGAGAAGGCTCTTCAGGAAATCGGAGAAGATTCGGAACTGGAAGAGCCGTTTCGAATGAGGCCTCCTGATGGAAATGGGGACGGTCCCTTTCCGGCGGCAGCACAGGATGCCGCCCTCGAGGCTCCCCACTATTCCAAAGAGGAGAAGGTAGCCACCCGCCAGGCTTACGGGGCCGCCCTGGCGAAGTTGGGCGCGGCCAATCCGGCCGTGGTCGCTCTCGATGGCGATACCAAGAACTCGACCTATTCCAATAAGTTCCTGGCCGAATATCCGGATCGCTTTGTCGAGTGTTTTATCGCCGAACAGAACATGGTTGGAGCGGCCGTGGGACTGGGCGCCATGGGCAAGATTCCCTTTGCTTCCACTTTCGCCTGTTTCCTCTCCCGGGCCTATGATCAGATCCGAATGGCCGCCATTTCTCAGGCCAATATGAAACTGTGCGGCTCCCATGCAGGCATCTCCATCGGGCAGGACGGCCCGTCTCAGATGGCTCTGGAAGATCTCGCCATGATGCGCGCCATCGCCGGCTCCACGGTCTTCTACCCCTCCGACGCCGTCTGTGCGGAGCGTCTGGTGGCCCTGGCAGCACAAACCCCGGGTATCGTCTATATCCGTTCCAGTCGCCCTAAAACGCCTATCCTCTACTCCAATGACGAAGATTTCCAAGTGGGAGGAAGCAAGGTCCTTAAAAGCAGCGACAAGGATCGGGCCACCCTGGTGGCTGCAGGGGTCACACTTCATGAAGCCCTCAAGGCCTCCCTGGAATTGGAAAGCCAGGGTCTTGCGGTTCGAGTGATCGATCTTTACAGCGTCAAACCGATTGATGAGGAAACGCTCCTCAAAGCGGCCCGAGAGACCCAGCTCCTGATTACCGTGGAAGACCACTATTCTGAAGGAGGTCTGGGTGATGCCGTCCTTGGGGCTCTGGCCAGCCAACCCTGCCGGCTCCACAAAATTGCCGTTGAAGGCCTACCGCGCTCCGGGGAATCCGCCCAACTCATGGACGCCTTCGGACTCAGTGCAAAGAGTATTGTGAAGAAGGTGAAGGAGTTGGTCCGCTGACCGCTGACACCCGAAGCGGGAAATTCAAAATCTCAAATTCCAAATTCCAAACAGAAATCAAATCTCAAATTTCAAACCTGAGAACTGGATCTTGGAACCTGGAGCGAAGCGGGTTCAGACAAACTTCTCAACCACTTCGGCGGGGGCGGATTCTCCTTCCCCAACTTCCACCTGACAAAGTCCTCCCGCTTCAGCGAAGGCGCGTTTCAGGTAGGCAAAAGCGATAGGACCCTTACAGCGGGGAGAAAAGACAGCGCTGGTGACGGTTCCGATCTGCTTTCCCTCTTCATTGAAGACCGATGAGCCCTGAGAAGGAATCTGCTCGGCTTGGATCTTCAAACCCATCAAAAGATTACTCACCCCTCCCACGTGGGTGGCCTTGGAAACCACTTCCTGTCCCAGATAGCATCCCTTGGTGTAACTAATGGCCTCTTTCAGCCGAGCTTCCACCGGATAGCGATTCTCGTCCATGTCCACCCCATACCAGGGAATGGCAGCCTCCAGGCGCAAAATGTTTCGAGCCTCCTCTCCGATCTCCCGGAAACCCGAACTGCTTCCCTTCTCCTCCAGCGCTGCTCGCAGCGAAGGCGCGATCTTGCGGGGAACAATCATCTCAAAACCCGACTCGGCCAATTCATTTTTTCGAATGAGCCAAAGGGTCGTTTCCTGCCACTTCACTTCCTGGACCGCATACTGCTCTTCAGGACCGGAGTTCCCCAACAGTTCTTGAACCAGGTTCGAAGCGCCCGGCCCCTGAAGGGAAAAGTGGGAGCTGTCGCTGGAAACGTCTTTCAGCTCGACCTCATCCATGACGATGTACTTTTCCAGCGTCTGGACGGTCTTGGCCAGCAAGTCGGTGGTGATATCCAGGATGATCTGCTCAGGAAATTTATAGTAAAAAAAATCGGAGACGATCCGACCTCTGGCCGTCAAAAAGGTGCCATATCGGCCCGACCATTCCGGGAGCTCCTTCACGTCATTACTGATCATGGAATGGAGGAAAGTGATTCGATCGGGTCCGGTGACTTCGATCTTCCCCCGATCGGAGAGATCCAAGAACCCCACAGCATCCCTGACCGCCTGGTATTCCTCCAATGTTTGCGACTTCATGGTGTCATTTCATCAAGCTGCTCCGCTTGTCAATTCGTGGTATAAACGGGGCTTCGATGCAAATCCGGGGAATCGTTTTTGATTTCAATGGCGTTCTGATTGATGACGAAGGTGCGCACTTTCATGGATTTCAGCAGGCTCTCAAGGAAAAAGGGCTTAGCCTGAGTTGGGAGGAGTATTGCCAGGACTATCTTCCTTACGACGACCGCAATTTCTTCCTGCACTTTCTGGATGACCAGAAGCGAGAATCTGATCCTCAATCCATTCGCCGGCTCATTGATCTGAAATCCGAGCATTACTTTAAGGCCATAGAGAAACGCGTTCCCACGATTGAACCTACTGTCGATTTTGTGCGGCGGCTCTCCCCCACCGTGCCTCTGGCCATCGCATCGGGAGCCGCCAGAAAGGAAATCGAATCGATTCTGGATCAGCTCCAATTGCTCGAGCGCTTTGCCACCATCGTTTCGGCCGAAGATGTCGTCAAGGGAAAACCTCACCCTGAGACATTCCTCAAGGCCCTGGCCGGACTGAAGGAAGGAAATTCTTCCCTGGAAGCTCAACAGGTGCTCGTCATTGAGGACTCCTATCGAGGAGTTCAATCCGTCCACACCACCGGTATGAAGTGTCTGGCCCTGACCACGACCTACTCCCCCGAGCAGCTGGCCGAGGCCGACCTGGTCCTGGAAACCCTCCAGGGGTGGACCCTGGAAGGTCTGGAAGAGGCGCTGGGTGCACTACCCAAATGACTCTCCGGGACTCAGTTCGATGACTTCCGTTCCCAGGTCACGGGTCAGCTCGCGTAACTCATCCGGCCTTCCCTTGAGGGGAGGAAAGGTCGCATAGTGCATGGGGACAACCCTTTTGGCATTCATCAACCGGCAGGCATAGGCTGCTTCTTTAGGACCCATGGTAAACAAATCACCGATGGGGAGAAAGATCAGCTCGGGCTGATAGAGTTCTGCGATGATCTTCATATCCGAGAACACACAGGTATCTCCCGCATGATAGATACTGAATCCGTTCTCGAATTCCACTACGTAACCGGCGGCTTCCCCGCCATAGCTGATGCTCCCATCATCCTCGAGGATACCGCAGCTGTGACGCGCGTCCACCATGGTGACACGAACATCGTTCAGCTGCTGGGAACCGCCTTTGTTCATGGCGTTCAAATTCTGAACGCCCTTTCGTTCCAGCCAGTTCGAAATCTCATAGATGCATCCGATCTGTGGTTCGTGTGTCTTGGCAATTTCCAGCACATCCTGGATGTGGTCGAAGTGGGCATGAGTAATGAGAACAGTATCTAAAGAATCCATTTCCTTGTCCTCCTGGGGACAGGCCGGATTGTTCTGAACCCATGGGTCAATGAGCAGTTTTTTCCCCCCTGGGGTGGTAATGAGAAAAGTCGCATGACCGAGGTACTTGATCAGGACGTTGGAAACTACAGCCATAGTCTCTCCTTTCGTTCCTGAATATACTGAACCAGGGGAATCGAGTAAACTAGTGTCTGGGTGTGTGGGTTCTCTTCGGAGATCGGCCTCCTGGACCAGGAACCAGAGGGCTTCCAGCGACAAACTTCAATTTGTAGGGACACTGAATTCATGGCTATATCGATCTTCCTCTATATCCTCTTTTTCATCGTCGTGATGGTGTCCTTGAAAATGCTGGTCGTCTTGCTCGAACCCCGGCTCACCTTCTTCCCCATCCAGGGGCTTGAAACAGACCCGGAAAATATGGAAATCCCCGTTAAAGAAATCCAGTTCCAGACCGCGGATGAGGAAACCGTATACACCTGGTTAATGGAACATTCCGAACCCAGGGCTGACGTCCTTTTCTTTCACGGAAACGGAGGCAACCTGTCCCTCTGGAAAGACTTTCTGATCAATCTCCATCGACACTCTTTCACTGTTTTCGCCCTTGACTATCGTGGCTACGGGAAAAGCACGGGATCGCCTACAGAGGAAGGCCTTTATCAGGACGCCGACGCGTTCCTGCGCCACTACTGGAATAAGGTCCATCAACCCAACCGCAAGGTGATCTACTGGGGGCGTTCCCTGGGAGGAGCCATCTGCGCCTACGCCACAACAGTCAGAAAACCGGACGCCGTGATCCTGGAGGCAAGTTTTCCCAGCAAGTACTCCCTTCTGGATCACTATCCGGCATTGAAGATCCTGGGTCTGCTTTCCGAGTTCAAATTTCCGACGGCGGAATTTCTGGAGGACATTGCTCGTCCGGTGTTGGTCATTCACGGCGACCGAGACAAGGTGGTTCCTCTCAGGCAGGGCCAGCTGTTGTATGATCGGCTGGAAACCGAGAAATATTTTCACACCATCTCCGCCGGCCACAATAATCTTCACCAGGTGGACCCCGACAGCTACTGGGAACACATCAACCGGCTCATCGACAAGATCACAAATGGACAAGATTCACATTAGCGAGATTTCCTGCCTGGCTCACTTAGGAGTTCCTCCCCAAGAGCGAGAGAATCCGCAGGAGATCCTGGTTGACGTGGTCTTGACCCTCAACCTGGAAAAGGCTGTCCATAGCGATGAGGTGACCTCAACGGTGGACTACGTGGGGATTGTGGAAAAAGTCAAAGACACCCTTAAAGAGAGACATTTTTGCCTTTTAGAGTCGGTGGCCGGCCACTTGTGCCGTTCCATTCTCACCGATACCAAGATTAAATTCGTTCAAGTTAAAGTGCGAAAGTTTCCCGAGGTCTTGCGAGAACAGGTCAGCTATGTGGAAGTGGAGATGACTCGAAGTCAGCCTTAAGGTTATTTTAAGGATCGAGCTGTTCGGCACCTGAGGTGCCTCCCACGTTCCGGAGGTTCTAGCCGCATGCAGGCCGGGGACTCCGCTGAGGGGAGGAACTGCTTACTTCTTCTCCCCATACTGGGTGAGGATCCCGGGTAAGTCTTTGGACAGTTTAGAGCCCTCCAGGACGGTGTCGGCACCTGCCTTGCGGGCCTGTTTACGCGATTTCTCGTCGAGGTTAGAGGCGAAGACGACCACCGTTAACTCAGGGCTCTTGGTCTTGATCTGAGCAATGAGCATATTGGAATTGATTCCCAGAGCGTTCAGATCAATCAACACCATGGAGGCTTGCCGCTCCACCCCCGGCAAAAAATGGTAGAGCGAGGAGACGATCTGCACCTCCACGTCCGCCTTATGGGCTGCCTGACTGACTTGGGCCTGAAAGGCAAGGTCGGTGATGTAAGCAAGAATACTCATGGGTCTCTTTGCCGGCGGATTACAATTGAGGAAGAGCGAGTCTTTTATAGGGTAAAGGACAGACCACAACTGCAAGTCTTCGCGGCGTTGGGGTTAATAAAGGTGAAGCCCTCCTGCATGAGCACACCCTGCCAATCCAGCGTCACCCCTTTTAAATAGAGATAACTCTTCAAATCGACGAAAACCTTTGCCCCATGCTCCTCAAAAATCTTATCGCCTGGCCGCTTCTCAGCCTCAAATTCCATGACGTAATTCAAACCCGAACAGCCTCCCCCTCTGACCCCAAGACGAAGTCCACCATCGGGTGTATTCTCATGTTCGAGTCCTTTGAGAATTCTCTCTGCTGCTTTTTCAGAAATATGAATAGACATATAGGCTAGTTCAACCTCAATGATCTCCTACCCCATTATACTACGCAAGCCCTCTCTCAGGTGAGCCGCCGGAGGCGGTACGGCTTCTTAATACTTGGCCATCGTGGGATCGACATCGTCTGCCCAGGCCAGGACTCCGCCTTTAAGGTTGCGCAATTTTCGAAAGCCCGCCTCTTGCAGCATTTCAATGGCCTTGGCGCTGCGCGCTCCGGTTCGGCAATGGGCAACAATATCACGCGCGCTATCCAACTCGTTCAGTCTGTTCAGCAACTGATCCAGTGGGATGAGATGAGATCCTTCAATACGGGAAATCTCATATTCGACCGGATTGCGAACGTCGAGAATGTAGGGATCCTTTCCCTGATCCAACTCCTCCTTCAGCTCCTTGGGGGTCACTTCGTCAATTCCCGTCGGAGATTCTTCAACTTCAGGACCAATCCCGCAGAACTCCTCGTAGTCAATCAGTGCTTTAATGGTGGCATTTTCTCCGCACATCGGGCACTCCGGGTCCTTCCTCAACTTCAGCTCGCGAAACTTCATTCCCAGTGCATCGAAGAGCAACAGGCGACCCACCAGGGACTTCCCCTTCTCCAGGATCAACTTAATGACCTCTGTAGCCTGCACCAGGCCAACCAATCCCGGAAGAATCCCTAACACTCCTCCTTCGGCGCAAGAAGGAACCAATCCAGGAGGAGGAGGCTCAGGATAAAGGCACCTATAGCAGGGCCCATCGGAAGTGGCAAATATGGAAGCCTGTCCTTCGAAACGGAAAATGCTTCCGTATACATTGGGCTTGCCGGTGAGGACACAGGCATCATTGACCAGATATCGAGTGGGGAAATTGTCGGTGCCGTCAACGATGATGTCGTACTTCTCAAAAAGCTGCAGGGCATTTTCTGAGGTCAGACGGGTTTCGTGGAGCTCCACATTCACGTTCGGGTTCAGAGCTTTCAGCTTCTCCGCTGCCGAATCGAGCTTGGGCCGGCCAACATCATCGGTGGTGTGAAGAATCTGCCGCTGCAGATTACTAAAGTCCACCACGTCAAAGTCAACGATTCCGATTCGACCCACTCCCGCCGCTGTCAGATAGAATGCCAGGGGGGAACCCAATCCGCCTGCGCCCACACACAGGACACTGGCCTTCTTCAGCTTTTTTTGGCCGCTCATTCCCACTTCCGGCATGATCAGATGCCGGCTGTAGCGCTTTACTTCGTCATGCGTGAGTTCTTCAGACACTGTCATATTCGACCTCCCGTTATCATCTCCATGAGGGATTATAAGATCCGAGTGGCTTCGAATCAAAGGTGAGGGAATTTCAGATGAAGTCAACCTCCACCCGGTGAGGGATAATTCCCGCCTCATGGCCCCGGTTTAACAACAATTGGACCGCCTTTTTACCGTCTTCACCGTAATCGAGGGTTCTTTCATTCACATACATGCCCACGAACTCATCGGCCTGGCCGGAGTCGAGGCCGCGCCCAAATTGAAGGGCATAAGCCAGAGCCTCCTCCCTGTGGGAGAGGCCATACTGGATGCTCTCTTTGATCAACCGGGAGACCTGATGAATCGTATCCTCTCCCAGATCTCGCCGGATCACGTTGCCTCCCAAGGGCAGCGGCAGTCCCGTGGTTTTCAACCACCATTCACCCACATCCAGTACCTTGTGCAGGCCATCACCCAGGTAGGTCAGTTGCCCCTCATGGATGACCAGCCCGGCATCCACTTCCTGACGCTGCACGGAGGGGATGATCTGATCAAAAGGGATGACCCGGTACTCAAAATCGGGTTGAAACAGCTTGAGTACCAACAGCGCAGAGGTCCTCTCGCCCGGCACTCCGATGCTGTGCTCCGAGAGCTGGTCGGCGGTAAAGGGTACGCTGCTGACCAAAATCGGCCCGTATCCCTCTCCCATGCTGGCTCCACAGGTGAGCAGGGCATAGCGCTCATGAAGATAGGCATAAGCATGAATGCTGACAGCGGTCACCTCATATTTGCCCTCCAACGCAGCCTGGTTGAGTGCTTCAATATCGTCCAGCTCGTGGACGAATTCGAACTCTCCCGTATCTATTTTTCCCTTGGCAAGAGCGTAAAACATGAAGGCGTCGTCGCTATCCGGACTATGAGCTATACAGATTGTTTGTTTAGACATCACCTGAATGGGTTAAAATGTGACTCCAGTTTTTGAACCGTGATGAACATGACGAACACAGATTCTTTACGGATCGAACAAGACGCGGTAGAACCGTTTTTCAAAAACGGCTACATTCTATCCTGTTCCGAAACTCTCCAGGGAATTTTTATTGATCCCGGTGAGGAGGCTGCTCAGTTGCTTCAGCGAGTTGAGGAGAACAACGTTCAGCTGGTCGCCATCGTCAATACGCACGCCCACATCGATCATATCTGCAGAGTGGCTCTGGTGAAAGAAAAATGGGATGTTCCCATCTATCTTCACCCTGAAGACCAGGACCTGTACGATAGCTTGCCCATCCAGGCGGAAAGATTTGGACTGAGTTATCCTCCCCCTCCCCCCGTCGACCACCCCTTGCAAGAAGGCCAGGAGTTGAAGGTCGGTCGCCTGGTCCTGAAGGTTCACTATACTCCCGGACATTCACCGGGAAGCGTCTGTTTGGAGGTGGGGAAACATGTCTTCTGTGGAGACGTCGTCTTCGCCGGATCCATTGGTCGCACCGACCTACCCGGGGGATCCTATGAAACGCTCATGGAGAGCATTTTCACCAAAGTGCTTCCCCTGGGAGACGAAAAGATTCTGCATCCGGGCCACGGTCCAGAGACCACGATTGGCCAGGAACGACTCACCAACCCCTTCCTGACCTCGTGACACTCTCAGTTCTCCATCCGGTACCCGATACCACGGACCGTTCGAATGAGGTACCCGGCCTTGCCCAGCTTGCTGCGAAGCCGCTGAATGTGGGTGTCTACCGTGCGGGAGGTCCCGCAATAGGATTGATCCCACACCGTGCTCAAAAGGGCGGCTCGACTTAGGGTCGTCCCCCCACTCTTTAGAAAGCAGGCCAGCAGGTTGAACTCGGTGATGGTCAGATCGACCTTCTTTCTCCCGACGAAAGCCTGGCAGGTCTCCGTGTGGAGAGAAATACGAGAGCTCTTGAGAATATCTAAAGGGTTAACCATGTCCGAATCCCCCGCAGAGAGAATGAGGACGGGTCCACTTCCTCAGATGAACAAAAGCAGAACGCGAAATAATCATTGTCCCCCCTAGTAGAATGAAATTTTCAAAACCTAATAAGTGCCTTCTCTGCCCTCTTAAGCAAGACCCATGCCAATCCATTTTCGAGCACATATTGGGGTATAAGTTTTCCACAACGTAATATGTTGAACCCGGCTTGGAAACACCACATTTAGTGGCCATCCGGGTGCTCGCAAGTGTAAATTCCTGTTGACACCCTCGCTCCTTCCCTTTGCATCAAACCCAGACCCAGAACGGGTTATCGGGCATAACCACAGACTGGAAACCGCCGTTGACACGATTCCTGGACTTCCGCAGAAATCCTTAAAAACAAGGGAGCTAGAGCACGCCTTAACCTGTCAACAGGAGTTGACAAGGAGAAGTTTGGGGAGATGCGCGGGCTTGAGATGTGGTATGCTTTCGAACTGATTTTTTTTAGGGAGATCCGATGAGAGATAAGTATCTAGCTGTTGTGCTCGTTTGTTTTCTGACTCTCGTACTGGGAGGCTACGGTCAGGCCCAGTCGCCACAAGAAGTGATCCTCCAGCCGGTGGGCAACCAGGTGGCTTTCGAAATGGTGGAGATTACGGCCAAGGCAGGTTCCCAACTTAAAGTGGTAATGGATAATATCGCCACCAATCCGGGAATGCGTCACAACTTTGTGCTGTTGAACGTGGGGCCTGAGGATACGGCCACCATTGAAAGCATAGGAATCGGAGCCATTCAGGCTGGCGAAGCCAAAGAGTACATTCCTGATAGCAAGGCAATTCTCGCTTTTACCCCCATGGCCGATGCCGGAAAACGCACAGAGGTTGTTTTCACGGTCCCGCCTCCTGGAGACTACTCCTACATCTGCACTTATCTGGGACACTACATTCAAATGAGAGGTGTTCTGCACTCCGTCAAGTGACCGGGCCGAATCTCTTGATCACAGGGAGGGCAAATCGTGCCTTCGGAATTGGAAACTTTTCCCAATGAGTATCCGGGTCGGGAATACGAGATCGATGTCGAGTGCCCGGAATTCACCGCAGTCTGTCCCAAAACGGCCCAACCCGATTTCGGGACCATTCACATCAAGTATGTCCCCGATCAGAAGATCATCGAGTTGAAGTCCCTGAAACTTTACATTCTTTCCTACCGGGACCGAGGGATATTCCACGAGCATGCCACCAATGCAATTTTGGACGATGTCGTCAGCGCCTGTGATCCGATTCGCTGTGAAGTCATTGGCGACTTCAACAGACGCGGCGGGATTAAGACGACCGTGCGTGCGAAATACGAGAGAAGCTGAGCAACCTGCCATGCTTGACGTCATTGAACTGACTCGAAAACTGGTGGATGTTCCCTCCGTCACCGGTGAGGAAGGCGAGGTCGGAGAGGTTTTGTACGATCTCTTGAAGGGGCGAGGCTGGGATTGTCTCAAGCAGGAGGTCGCCTCTGATCGATTCAATGTCCTGGCCACCCGGGGAAAAGGGACGATTCTTCTCACCACCCACATCGATACCGTACCTCCCTTTGTCTCTTCCCGGGAGGATGAGAACTTTGTCTACGGTCGAGGTTCCTGTGACGCCAAAGGCATAGCCGCCGCTATGATCTGTGCCGCAGAGGCCCTACACAAGGAGGATTTCTCCGATTTCGGGCTGCTCTTTGTGGTGGGCGAAGAGACCGATAGCATCGGGGCCGCCAAGGTCCAGGAATTGAATCTCGATTGCTCCTTTTTTATTGACGGGGAGCCCACCGACAATGAGTTGGTGATCGCTCACAAAGGAATTGTCTACGCTCGGATTTCTGCACAGGGGGTGGCGGCCCACTCCGCTTATCCGGAAAAGGGAGACTCGGCCATCGACAAACTCATCGATATCTTGAACCGTTTAAGGGAAACCGAGTTTCCCACCGACTCCCGCCTGGGCGAGACTCATTTCAATATCGGAACAATCGAAGGAGGGAGAGCCGCCAACGTGGTGGCGGATCATGCACAAGCCGATATTCTCCTCCGGACCGTCTCCGAAAGTCAGCACTATCTGACACTCTTGGAGGAGCGGGTGGACGGCCAAGGCCGCCTGGAGGTGTTGAAAACCAGTGAGCCTCAAGAGATGGAAGCCGTTGAAGGCTTCCCCACCAAGATTGTGGGCTATGGAACCGATATTCCGGTTCTGCGTCCTCTGGGAAAGCCCCTTCTGTTTGGGCCAGGCTCGATCTTTGACGCCCACACGGCCGATGAAAAGGTCTCCAAGCAAGAACTGCTCAATGCTGTGGATTTGTATCAGAAACTCGTCCGAGAACTTCGGAAAAAGATAGACCACTGACCGTACCCATTTTTACGGTCAGTTGTCAGGTGTCACACCATGCTTTTTCGGACTCTGATACTGAAGTTTGCCCAAAGTGAGGCTTTGATGAATTTCATTGCCCACATGGGAAGGCGTTCCGGTTTGGCAAGGCGGTTTGTTGCAGGTGAAAACATCGAGGAGGCCATGCCCGTCGTGCGTGAGCTGAACGACAAGGGCATCGTGACCTCTCTCAATCTGCTTGGAGAGGAGGTCAGCGACAAAAACGAGGCGGAACGCTCGGCCCAGTCCTATATTTCTCTCCTGAAAGCGATCCACGAAAATCGGGTGGAATCGAATATCTCTATCAAGCTCACTCAATTGGGTCTGGGAATCCATCGGCAGCTCTGTGCGGAGCACTTGAGAGCGATTCTCGACACGGCTCGTGCCCTCAACAACTTTGTGCGCATTGACATGGAGGGCTCCCGCTACACCCAGGATACCCTGGATCTTTTTCAACAGACCTTCAGCCTGTACGG
>JACZQQ010000262.1 GCA_022545645.1 Acidobacteriota bacterium
CGGTCAGCGAAAGCTGACACTGACAACTAACAACTGACAACAAACAGCTGACAGAAGACAGCTGACAGCTGACAGAAGATTAGAAGTCAGGAGATAGGAGACTTCTAAGTTCCAAGTTTTGAATTTAGGATTTTGAATTTCCCGTTTCGGGTGGTCTGTGGTCTGCTGTCAGTTGTCAGCTCTTCCTGCCTATTGTAAGGTTGGGCCATGATTCGAACGATTGAATGGACCGATGATGGTGTGGTGATGATCGACCAGCGAATGCTGCCCAACGAGGAAGTTTACAACACCTATCAAACCGTGGAAGAGGTGGCTGAAGCGATCGAGAGCATGGTGATTCGAGGAGCTCCGGCGATCGGAGTTGCAGCGGCCATGGGAATCGCCCTGGGCATAAAGAACCTGAGCAGCAAGGACCATCTGGAGGCAGACTTCGCCAAGATCTCTGCCAGGATAGAAAGGACGCGCCCCACGGCCCGAAACCTTTTCTGGGCCATTGAACGAATGTCCCGGCTTTTCGAGGAGAACAAGAACCAGCCGCTGGAGAAAATTCAGAGCGTTCTGACGACCGAGGCCATCACCATCCATCGAGAAGATATCGAGATTAACCAACAAATCGGGAAGCATGGACAGCAACTCCTCTCCAAGAAGATGAATCTGCTGACCCACTGCAACGCCGGGGCTCTGGCTACGGCCGGCTACGGAACTGCCTTGGGCGTCATCCGGGCGGCTGTTGAAAACGGAAAGAACATTCAGGTCTTTGCCGACGAAACCCGCCCCTTTCTTCAGGGCTCGCGGCTGACGGCCTGGGAGATGGTGAAAGAGGGTATTCCCTGTACCCTGATCACGGATAGCATGGCCGGATACTTCATGAAATCCCATCAGATCCAGGCCGTCATCGTGGGAGCCGATCGCATTGCCAGGAATGGGGACGTGGCCAACAAGATCGGAACTTATTCGGTGGCTGTCCTGGCCAAAGAGCACCGGATCCCCTTTTACGTCGCGGCTCCTCTTTCCACCATCGATTTGGATACACCAACCGGTGAGGAGATCCCCATCGAGCAGCGGGATACCAAGGAAGTGACCGAGATCAAGGGGCACACCCTGGCACCTGCTGCCGTGTCCGTCGCCAATCCAGCCTTTGACGTTACCCCGAATCGCCTCGTTTCGGCCATCATCACCGAAAAAGGGGTGGTTCGAGTGCCCTATGGAGAGTCTATCCCTGCCCTATTCAAGAAATGATTGTTCTGGGTATTGAGTCGAGCTGTGACGAGACAGCCGCCGCCCTTGTGAAAGACGGCAAAACCATCCTCTCAAGCGTGGTGGCCTCACAGATTTCTGTCCATGCGGATTTTGGCGGCGTAGTTCCGGAACTGGCAAGCCGTGAGCATGTCGAGAACATCTGTTTCGTCACCGAGCAATGCCTCATGGAGGCAAGCCTCACCTGGACACAGGTCGAGGCCCTTGCAGTGACCCAGGGACCCGGTCTCATGGGGGCCCTGTTGGTGGGTATGACTTATGCCAAGAGCCTGGCCTACGCATTGAAGATCCCTTTCGTGGGAATCAATCACCTGGAGGGACATATCTGTTCCATTTTTCTCGATCATCCCCAGGCGGAACTGCCGGCCCTTTCTTTGGTGGTATCGGGGGGACACACCAGCCTGTTCTACCTGAAGAAGTTGGGCGACTATCAGGAGATATCCAGAACTCGAGATGATGCAGCCGGGGAAGCTCTGGACAAGCTCTCCAAATACCTGGGCCTCGGCTACCCAGGGGGCCCTGTCATCGATCGACTGGCACCTCAAGGGGATCCGAAAGCCGTCCCCTTTTCGATACCGAAGATCAGCGACGGAAGCCTGGATTTCAGTTTCAGTGGCATCAAAACCGCCGCCTTACGTTATATCACCGAGCACAACATTTCTCGGCTGGATGGAGAGGCCTCAGAACCTCCCCAGAAGGTGCCCCAAGAGATTCTGGATCTTGTGGCCAGCTATCAAAGCTCCATCATCGATCAACTCCTGCACCGCTTGAAGCAGTCACTGAAAGGGCGAGAAGTCCGTTCCATCCAAATATCGGGGGGAGTTTCCTGCAATAGCGAATTGCGCCGGCGGGCCACGGAAGCCTTCCAACAACAAGACCTCGCCGTTTACTATCCTCGATCCGAGTTGACCACGGACAACGCCGCCATGATCGCCGCTGCCGCTGCTCGAATTCGGCCGGGAGCAAGTGACCCCTGGAGTCTGACAGCCGACCCGAATCTGGCGCTCTGCGCGCGTTCCAGGTTCCAGTTTTGAAGTTAGGTTTAGGAGTTTGTTTGAGATTTAGGATCTAGCATTTCCGCTGACGATAGTCAGCGGAAATTTTCATTATCCGGGTATAAAAAGTATACTTGTTAGAGTAGGCACGAAAATGCGAAAAACAGAATTGAGGTTAAGTTACAGGAGGACACAAGAATGGGAGAAACGAAGGTAGCAACCACACAAGATTTGCAGCCCGGCGCATCGCTTTGCGTTGAGGTGGATGGGAAGAAGATCGCTTTATTCAACGTTGACGGAAACTACTACGCTCTCGACGATACCTGCACTCACGTGGGTGGATCTCTGTCGGAAGGAGAGGTCAGTTCAACGACTGTCACCTGTCCCTGGCACGGGGCTCAGTTCGATCTGGAGACGGGTAATGTTTTGCGAGCGCCCGCTCAGCAGGAGGTCAATTGCTACAAGGTTCTTGTCGAAGGCGACGATATTAAGATAGAGACTCCATAAGTGTCTCGCTCATAACCGGATACAGGAGGAATACTTATGTACGATCCCGGAATGGTTCAACCCATGCGTGATGAAATGACCCGGGCCGGTTTCAAGGAATTACGCACGGCCGAAGACGTGGATGCCCTGGTAGCCGAGAAGGACTCCACAAAACTGATCTTTATTAACTCCGTGTGCGGATGCGCTGCCGGGATAGCCAGACCTGCCCTCATTGAATCTCTTAAGAATGAGATCCTTCCCCAGAATTTGACGACAGCCTTTGCCGGCAATGACGTGGAAGCGGTGGATCGGGCCAGGGAATATTTCGTGGGTTATGCCCCCTCCTCCCCCTGCATGGCTGTATTCCGCGATAGCAAGCTCGTGCACATCGTCGAAAGACACCACATTGAGGGCCAGACGGTGGAAACTCTGGCTAAGGTGCTGACCAGCGCCTACGACAAGTATTGCGGAGAACAGATTGATGAATCTGTCGAGATCTACGATCCGCTGGCAGATTTGGAGATTACCGTTGAAGAGGCGAAACAGCAGATCGCCGAGAACTCGGAATTGGCCGTTCTAGACCTGCGTGCGCCTAATGAAACCGAACAGGGAAAAATCGAAGGGGCATTGATGGTGGATGAGAAGCTCGGGCAGGAAATCGTCAGCAATTGGCCCCGAGATCGCGAGATCATTGTGTACTGCCAGCATGGCCAGCGGAGTCTCACCACGACCCAGTTCTTAAAAACGCAGGGATTCCAAAACGTCTACACCCTTAAGGGTGGGTTTGAGGCCTGGCAGAACAGTTAAGAACTGACAGCTGAGAGCTGACTTCCGTCAGCTCTCAGCTGAAATTCAAAATCCAAAATTCTAAATCCCAAACAAATTCCAAATCCCAAATTCAAAACTGGGACCTGGAACTTGGAACCTGAACTTGGAACCTGGAACGCGCGCGAAGCGCGCTAGAGGCTCTTCCCTATTTTCTATTTTCTGCGCCCGAAGCGCACTGGGCCACTT
>JACZQQ010000263.1 GCA_022545645.1 Acidobacteriota bacterium
TGTGCCTATATAACGTGTTGGTATGACAAAAGAGAAGGCTGACAACTGACAACTGACAACTGACAAACTGAAATTAAAAACCTGCAACTTGCAACTTGAAACTTGAAACTTGGAACCTGAAAACGACTTCCCGATTCTGAATGCTGTCTTCCGTCTCCTGGTCTATTGTCAGCTGTCAGTTGTCAGTTGTCAGCTTCCTGTTGTCATTTGCCTGTTGTCTAGTGCCAAAGTTATACTTCCTGGCGTATGTCGGAGGGACTGGTCGGAATCTTAGACCCGGACGGAAAGCTGTTGAAGGGACAGAAGGTGCCCTCCGTCAACCGGAAGGATCTTCTCCGCCTGTATCGTGTGATGCTCCTGAATCGTCGAGTTGATGAGCGGATGATCACACTGCAAAGACAAGGCAGGATAGGCTTTTACGTCGGTTCCATGGGTGAGGAAGCCGCCATCATTGGGAGTGCCTTTGCTCTCAAACCAAAGGATTGGATCATTCCCTGCTACCGTGAGCTGGGAGCGGCTTTGCTTCGAGGTTTCCCTCTTTTCGACCTGTGCTGCCAATTGTTTGGCAACGAACAGGACGCCATCAAGGGCAGGCAGATGCCCAATCACTATGCCTCCTGGAAACTGCGCTTCGGGTCCATCTCGAGCCCGGTCGGAAATCAGATTCCCCATGCCACGGGGATCGGACTTGCTGCCCGATTAACGGGCAGCAAGGACGTTGCCCTCGTCTATTTTGGTGATGGGGCCACTTCGGAAGGAGATTTTCACGTGGCCCTGAATTTTGCTGGTGTTTACAAGACGTCCACTATTTTTCTATGTAGGAACAACCAGTGGGCCATCTCCGTTCCACGGCAGTTTCAAACCGCTTCGCGAACACTTGCCGAAAAAGCAGCGGCTTACAATATTGAAGGTGTGGAAGTGGACGGCAACGATATCCTTGCCGTCTATTCGGTCACCCGGGAAGCCGTCGACAGGGCTCGCCGTGGAGAAGGAGCGACTCTCATTGAGGCGGTGACTTACCGCCAGGGAGGTCACTCCACATCAGACGATCCTCGAGTATACCGGGATGAGAAGGAAGTTCAGGAATGGCTCAAGAAGGATCCGATTTCTCGTTTCAAATCCTACCTCATCAACGATGGAGCCTGGAGTGAAGCCAAGGATGCCAGTTTGGAGGAACAAATCAAAGACGAAATTGAAGTGGCACTGAAAAAGGCTGAAAAGATAGGCCCGCCCTGCATAGATACAATGTTCGAGGATGTGCTGGACACTGTACCCTGGCACCTGGAAGAACAGCGTGAGGAACTTCGCGCCTCTCAGGACCGCGAATCCGTGCAACAGGACCGCTGGCCGGAATGATGCATCATTCCGGCTAACACGAAATTCATGCCGACAATAAACATCATCCAAGCCGTCAATGATGCTCTTCGTGCGGAGATGAAGCGCGACGACCGAGTCGTGATTATGGGTGAGGACGTGGGAAAGTTCGGTGGTGTCTTCCGCGCTACTCAGGGGCTCTTCCAGGAATTCGGTTCCGATCGGGTTTTTGACACACCGCTGGCCGAAGCTGGGATTATAGGGAGTGCCATCGGGATGGCCCTTTACGGACTGCGTCCGGTACCGGAGATTCAGTTCGTCGACTTCATCTACCCCGCCTTTGACCAGATCGTCAACGAAGCCGCTAAAATGCGCTATCGATCTGGCGGACAGTTCACTTGTCCCATGGTTATTCGTGCTCCCTCTGGCGGCGGAATTAAAGGAGGCCACTACCACTCGCAGAGTCCGGAAACCTATTTCATTCACACCGCGGGGCTGAAGGTCGTGATGCCCTCCAATCCTTACGATGCCAAAGGCTTACTGATTGCTTCGATCCGAGATGACAACCCGGTGATCTTCCTGGAACCCAAGATCCTCTACCGAGCGGCTCGAGGAGAGGTGCCCGAGGAAGAATACGTCATCGAACTCGGCAAGGCGAAGGTGGTTCGAGCAGGAGAGGACATCACCGTGGTGACCTACGGGGCCATGGTGAGGGTCGCGCTTGAGGCCGCCGAGACAGCTGCAGAGGAAGACCAGATTTCAGTCGAGGTTATCGACATGCGCACACTGCTTCCTTACGATATTGATACCATTATCGCTTCGGTCAAGAAAACAGGTCGGGTAGTCATCGTCCATGAAGCCCCCAGAACATGCGGCTTCGGGGCGGAGCTTTCGGCCACCATCAGTGAAAAAGCGCTTCTCCATCTCCAGGCACCCATCTTCAGGGTTACCGGCTTCGACATCCCTTTCCCCTATACCTTTGAACAGGACTACCTACCCAACGAAACACGCATCCTGAAAGCACTGAGAGATGGAATGGATTTTTGAATAGCTATGGCTTTTGAATTCAGGTTTCCTGACATTGGAGAAGGTATCGTTGAGGGTGAGGTCGTTCGCTGGCTGGTCAAGGAGGGTGAGTCTATTCATGAGGATCAGCCCATCGTGGAGATCATGACCGACAAAGCTACCGTGGAAATCCCCTCTCCTGTAAAGGGCAGGATCGCCAAACGGATCGGAAAAGATGGAGAAATGATCGAAGTGGGAGCAATCCTGGTGGTGATCGAAGAGACCGAAGAAGGGGTCAAGCCGCCAGGGCACCACCGCGCTCACACTCAGTCCAAGGAACCACAGTCGGGTCAAACGAAGGTCCGGTCGACTCCAAGGGACAAAAGCAAAACAGCAAAAGAGCCTGTACTGGCCACACCCGCGGTTCGAAGGCTGGCCCGCCAGATGGGTATCGACCTCAGCGAGATTCAAGGCAGCGGACGGGGTGGCAGGGTGACCCGGGAGGATCTCGAAAACCATCAGAGCAGCATGGTCAGATCGAAGTCCGCACCGGTCCAAGACACACCTGCAACTGGAAAAGTGGAGACCCTTCCCTATCGCGGAGTTCGCAAGAAAATGGGTGAACACCTGATGATCTCCCGAAGAAAGGCTGCTCACTTTACTTATGTGGAAGAGGTGGACGCTACAGAAATGGTGCTTTTGCGGAAACGGTTCCTGGAGTCTGACAAAGGCCAAGGGATTCGTCTGACCTATCTTCCCTTCATCCTGAAAGCTATCGTCACAGGGCTGAAAGAATTCCCCCTGCTCAATTCCTCTCTGGATGAGGAAAAGGAAGTCATCCGGATCAAGCACTACTACAACATTGGAATCGCCTCCGACACCCCTCAAGGTTTGATTGTTCCCGTTGTGAAGCAGGTGGACAAGAAGGACATTCTTCAGCTTGCACAGGAGATCGCACAGCTTTCCGAGGCCGCTTCCGCAGGTAAAACCAAGCTCGAGGATCTGCGGGACGGAACCTTCACCATCACCAGTTTAGGAGCGCTGGGGGGAGTGCTGGCAACCCCCATTATCAACTACCCGGAAGTTGCCATTCTCGGTATCCACAAGATTTCTCAGAAGCCCGTCGTTCAGAACGGTCAAATCGTCATACGCGATATGATGAATCTGAGTATTACATCAGATCACCGTGTTGTGGACGGAAGCATGGCCGCCCAATTCCTCCATCACATCATTCCTGCCATTGAAGACCCAGAACAGAAACTGTAGGGGCGCACAGCCGTGCGCCCACAAACCTCTGTTTATCCACGAGTCAGAGGGCGCACGTCTGTGCGCCCCTTGTATCATACACAGCAATGAAGAAAGCCCTCCATGGGGGAGGGCTTAGAGGCCGATGGGGATTAGACGCTCTGTGCGCCCGAAGGTCTA
>JACZQQ010000264.1 GCA_022545645.1 Acidobacteriota bacterium
CAGACGGGATCCGATAAATCCCCATCCACGGTGGGCGGGGTGTCCACAGAAGTGGCCTGATAGCGGTATTCTCCATGCTGTTCCTGCGCGGCCTGGCCGGCCGCAAGGGAGAGGGTGGAGCTCACTACCCCCAGAGCCAGGGCCAAATGGAAAAGCCGAAGAGAATTTCCCGTAAAATTGATGAGTGCCTGGGAACCAATATCCTGTTTGTTCTCTCTATAAGAGCGCTCTTTAATCGCGTTCTTTCCCGCCGGCGACATCATGAGCGACCGGACACAGGGCCGTGCAGGCTACTCCACCTTTTTGAGCATGAGGAATCGCTGGCCGTCCTGCGTAGCGTCCCAGTAGGCTCGGGAGCCGGGACTATGGACAAAGTCGCCCTCAAACAGGACTCGGGGAGTACCCACGGTCAGGGTGGAACCGGTGGTGATCTCCACCGCCATCCGTTTATTTCCGTTGCGGTAAAAGAGGTCTTTGCTGTTGAGGGGCCAAACCACTTCGATCCCTCCACCCCTGGAAACCTGATGGGCCGGCTCGACCTCGGGAAAGGCTCGGACCACAACCTCACGTTGGCCGGTCTCATCGGAGGTGAGGGCCAACCAGTGTCCATCGGCTGAAAAAGCAATGCCCCCTTCCAGAGCGGGGGTCGCGAGAAAAGGCCAGGGCGTTCGGTCCCCCTCAAAGGGGAGCATCCAGATATCCCGGCCGGTTTCGGGGTGAATCTCGGAGATGGAGAGAGTCTTGCCGTCGGGGCTCCACCCCTGGGCCCCGTGGTTGAATTCAGCATCCGTCAGACGTTCAGCTTCCCCACTCCCATCGGCCCGTTTCCAATAGGCTTCATGATCGTCACGGTAGGATCGTCCTCCCTCAGGGGACTGATGCCGGTCAGAAGCAAAGGCCACCCACTGGCCGTCGTTACTCCAGGTGGCAGACCGATTGGTTCCCTCATAGGTTAATCGCCTCAGCTCACCGCTGGGGATGTCATAAATCCAGATATCCGATTTGTCCAGAAGGATGTCCACGGCCACCTGCTGGCCGTCGGGTGAGAGGCTCGGCCGGTTGTAGTTTCGGGGTGGTGCCGCCAGCGGTTCCACATTCCCCTGGCGATCGACCCAGACGAAAATCCGCTGCTCCAGTGGGGGAACGAAGTCCACCCCGTAGTGTTCAGCCAGATAGTGGATGATGGTTTCTGCATCTGCAGGGAGAATCTGGGCTCCTCGAGACACCATGTCATGGACCGTTTTCACCCACTCCTCTCTGCTTCTGCCCCTTCTCAGGGAGGTTTCCAATGAGTGACATCCGACGCATGAAGTACTCACCAGTGCCTTCCCATTTCCTTCAGCAAGGGAGTTGGCTGCCTCCGCCCCGGGCTGCTGGACCCGTGCCAGCAGAGGGATCACCAGCCAACCCGCCAACCCCAGGGTCACGACCCTAATGATTCTTTTGCCCCGCATATTCGATTCCTCCCTTGTCTGTTGGACTGCACTCTGCCCTGTGTTGAGCCAGATTATAGGGCCGCCGCCTCTGCCGATCAATGGGGAAACTCCCCCTTTGCCGTGGTCTGTCACAAGGGGATCCGAAATCGATCTCAGATTGCCTTCAACCTCTGCTCGGCTTATGATCTAGGGAAACTACTCAGCGCCTTCTCAGGGAGGGTTCGGTGGGGACGACCTTCAACGGGTCCCACAGACTAAAGAAGCGAAAGGGGTACAATCCATCCATTTCATCAGGAGGCCATCAGGACAATGGTTAAGATTGCTGTAGCTATCTTGGTTATCCCTTTGATTTCCTGCTCCCTTCTGTGGGGTCAGAGCACCGACCTGGGGTTGGAGCCCGATGTGGTCTACCACAACGCTCAGGTGGTGACCGTCAATGAGAACGATGACATCGTCCAGGCCATCGCCATAAAGGATGGCAGGATCGTGGGTCTCGGCTCAGACGATCGCGTTTTGGGGTTGGCTGGCCCCAAAACTTTACGGGTGAACCTGGAGGGTAAGACCGTTCTTCCCGGATTTTATGATTCTCATGTCCATCTGAGAACCGGACAAGGTCCTGGTGTCCAAGACTGGACCCGGGTAAGAACTCGGGAGGGATTATTGGACGCCCTGAGGGAGCATGCCTCCCATCTTGAGGAGGATGAGTGGGTACGTGGGGTTTTGAGAAATGAGGATTGGCCAGAGGACAAGTTGCCCAACCGATGGGACATAGACCAGATGGTTCCACGACATCCGGTCGTGTTGACTCGTGGAGCCCACATGATGGTGGTGAACTCAATGGGTTTGGCCAAGGCCGAGATCACCAAGTCCACAGCTGAGCCTCGCGGAGGGACGATTGTTCGAGACGAAAAAGGGGAACTGACGGGTTGGCTGAAAGAGAGTCCGGCTTGGCGGCTCGTCTGGAGGGTGGCTCCCCGGCCCGTGCCGGACCGGGACACCATCAGGATGAATATGCGTCACCAGCTGGAAGACCTCCTGAAGGTGGGAATTACCAGTCTCAATGTGGCCGGAGTCCGGCCTGCACAGTTGAGCACAGTTCAGGAGATCTATGAGGCTTGGGGAGAAACACTCCCTCGCATAACGCTGCAAGTACGACTTTCCCCCGGTTACGATCAAAATGACACGCTGGAAGAAGGTGTAGAGCGGTCTATTCGGGAACTGAGAGGCCTAGGCTTTCGCACAGGCTTTGGCAACGACCGTATCAAGTTGGGTGCCATAAAGATGAGTATCGACGGTGGATTCAGTGGGGAGGCCTTCTGGTCCTCCCAGCCCTATCCCAACAGACCGGACTTCACGGGACTCGTCCGCATCCCCGGCGAGGCTTTTTATCCTGTGGCCAAAGAAGCTCATGATCGTGGTTGGCAGCTCGGAATCCATGCCATTGGAGATGCGGCGGTGATGATGGTTGTGGATGTACTGGAAAGGATTCTGAAAGAAAGTCCCCGAGAGAATCATCGACACTATCTGCACCACGTCAGCGTGCTGCCTCCCAGAGAGACGCTCGAAAAGATGGCCAGGCTCAACATCGGAGTCTCCAGCCAGCCAAACTTCATCAACAGTCTGGGACCCTTTGCCGTCAATAGTCTGCGAGACGAGCGCCTAGCCAGAAATAATCCCCAAAGCTCGCTCGCTCGATACGGTATTGGCCTCTTCTACGGTTCTGATGCGATGCCCTACGATCCACTTTTCGGAATCTGGACCGCCGTGACCCGCACTGGCCACGACGGAAAGATCTATGGAGCCGATGAAGGAGTGAGTGTGAAGGACGCCATCAAAAGTTATACCTTGGGCACAGCCTACTGGAACTTCGATGACAAGCAGCGCGGATCACTGGAAATCGGCAAGGTGGCGGACATGGTGATTCTCTCAGAGGACATTCTGACCATCGATCCAGACCGCATTCGCGAAATCCAGGTTGAAAAAACGATTGTGGCCGGTACGGTTCTTTACAGTCGATAGCTTCTCGGGAAACTGGGGGACACTGTGTGAGCCCTGATGGCGACGACCCTCGCTACCAAGACCTGCTATGACAGATGAACCTTGAGCCGTAAAGAACCAGGATGCCACTTCAGCCGTTTGAGTCAGAATCTGTGACATCGCCAACAGGACTCCTGTCCATCAACAATTTGTGAGGAGTCTGGTACCGAATGGCGTTGACTCCGGCAGATCTCGACCCCGTACAACCCCAAGTCCTCCATCCTCGGCTTACCCTTCCTAGCT
>JACZQQ010000265.1 GCA_022545645.1 Acidobacteriota bacterium
GCTCTGACTGCTCTCGTTGGCTCCAGCAGAGCCTGCGGGCCGGCGCTGGTACTACACGACCGCACACCTGCACAACAGCACCACCGCACGCGCGCGCAGCGCGCCAGCACGACTTCATTGACTGTCTTCACTTCCCAGACTAAAGTGTTCAGCCCATGCGCCTTTTCATTGCAGCCACCGTAGCCACAACTCTTCCCGCCCTCTACATGCGCTGGTACCACATCCAACTGGATCCACGGCTTGATTCGATGATCTTTGGATTGGGCATTCTGGGAGCGGCGTTCCTACTGTCCTGGGGAGCGGAGGTGGCGCAGATGGACATGTCTCGAGGTTTGGCACTGGCCATCCTGGCCCTCATTGCCGTTCTTCCCGAGTATGCTGTCGATCTCTACTTCGCCTGGGTGGCCGCCCACGATCCCCAGTATGTTTCTTACGTTACCGCCAACATGACGGGTGCCAATCGCCTGCTGGTGGGAGGGGGATGGCCCTTCATCGTCCTCCTTTTTTATCTGAAATTCCGCAAGAAGGCCGTTCAACTGGATCGAAAGAATCGTGTAGAAATCGCCTATCTCACCCTAGCCACCGTCTATGCCTTCACCATTCCTTTAAGACACCACCTTACCCTCATCGATTGTGTCTTTCTGGTGGGAATCTTCGGGGCTTATGCCTGGCGCACAGCCGTGATGGAGGTTGAAGAACCGGAACTGGTCGGGCCCGCCCGACTGATCGGCCAGCTGCCCAAGGGCAGACGCCGGCTGGTCACTGCAGCCTTGTTCGGTTTTGCCGGAGTGGCCATTTTCGCCTGCGCCGAACCTTTTGCGGAGGCCCTGATTTCTTCAGGCACGCTTCTGGGCATTGATGAGTATTTTCTGGTGCAGTGGCTGGCACCCCTTGCCTCCGAGGCGCCGGAGTTCATTATCGCCGCCCTGTGGACTTTGCGGGGACAGGCTCAAGCCGCCATAGGAGCACTCATTTCCTCCAAGGTCAATCAGTGGACACTCCTGGTGGGAACGATTCCCCTGGTCTACAGCATCAGTCTGGGAGCGGTTGGCCAGATGCCTCTGGATGCGCGTCAGGATCAGGAAATTCTGCTCACCGCAGCTCAATCGATCTTTGCCGTGGTGGTCTTGATGAACCTGAACTTGAGTCTCTGGGAAGCGGGTGGGCTGTTTACTCTTTTTGTGACACAGCTTGTCTATCCAGAGATCCGTGTCGAAGTTTCTATCCTCTATATCGTCCTGGCCGTGGTGCTGCTGTTCAGACGAACCCACGATCTACTTCCGCTCATCCGAGAAGGTCTTCTCTTCCCGAGCAAGAGCAGGAGGTGAGATCAACCGATGCTGGATAGGATTTCCTCCCCGGTGGCGGCGGCCGTTCCCAACTTGCCGACTGCCACACCGGCCGCATGGTTGGCCAGAATGGCCGCATCGCGGATCGATGCCCCCGCCGCAACGGCCAGCGTGAGCGAAGCGATCACCGTATCCCCGGCTCCACTGACGTCAAAGACCTCGCGAGCAACGGTGGGGATATGGGAGTGCTCTTTGCCGTCAAAGAGTGTCATACCCTCTTCCCCCCGTGTGATCAAAAGATAATCCGAGGCGGTCACTTCCAAAAGCTTCTCACCTGCCTGGATAAACGAGGCTTCATCCACGATCTCCACCCCGGAAGCCCGCACCGCCTCCTTCTTGTTGGGAGTCACGATGGAGGCTCCACGGTAGACCGAAAAATCACCTGCTTTCGGGTCCACGGCCAGAAATTTCTTCGCCCGTCGAGCCTCCTGGATCAAATCCACAACCAGAGCCGCCGACAACGCTCCCTTGGCATAATCTGAGATGATCATTCCTTTCGCCTGTTCGAGAAGGGGCTGGTAAGCACTTCTCATTTGGTCCACGGTCCCTTGGGAAAGTGGGGTCTTGTCCTCTCGATCGGTCCGGCAAACCTGCTGGTTGTGGGCGATAATTCGCGTCTTTATGGTGGTGGACCGACCCTTATCTCGCACTATGCCTTCGCTGCTGATCTCCTGCCGATGAAGCTCCTCAACCAGCCGATCTCCTGCTTCATCACGACCCACAACGCCCACCAGAAGGGGCCGCGCTTTCAGGACGGCAAGATTGTAGGCCACGTTGGCGGCCCCACCGAGATGAACAGTCTCTTTGACCACCTCGACCACAGGCACCGGAGCTTCCGGTGAAATCCGCTCGACCCGGCCCCACACGTAACGATCCAGCATCAGATCTCCCACCACCAGGATGGGTTGATCGGAAAATTGCTGAACGACCTTCTGGAGTTGTTGATTATTCTTGGTCATAACAGTGACTGCACAGCCTCAAAGACGGGCTCAACGGGAATGGAACGAATACAGCGTGGCTCATCGAACTGAAGACAGAAATAGCCCGCACAGGGCATACAAGGCAAATCCGACCGGATCAATTGATGCTCCGCATTCCAAGGATACCAAACCTTAAAATCAGAGGATCCGAAGATGACAACGATTTTCTTCCCCAGCGCCGCCACAATATGGGTGGAACCCGTGTCATTGCCCACATAAAGACCACACAGTGAAGTCAGGGCCGAGAATTTTCCAAGGGGCAGCGGATCGATCAGCCGAATCGTCGAAGCACAGCGTTCTCGGATCCGTTCAAGTACAGGTTCTTCTCCCGGGCCTGCCGTGATCACCACCTCCTGACCTGCTTCTGCCAGCCGGGTGGCCAGCGAGGCAAACTTGTCCGCATCCCACTGCTTGGTGTCAAAGGCTGCTGCAGGATGGATCAAGATGAATCCTTCCCCCAGTCCCTGGCCGGCAAGGAGATCCTTAATCCACTCAAGATCTTCAGAATGAATGGGAATTTCCGGAGGGGGGATGGGTTCGACAGGGAATCCCAGGTGTTTCAAGATGGAGAGCTGGTGCTCGACCGTATGAACGTGCTCTCGGCCCCATATTTCCCGAGAGTCCGGAACTTTGACATTGTAGAGGTAGGAATGGGCGCTTTGAAGGTATCCCGCCCGCCTCGGAGCACCCGAAAGAGCAGTAATCAGGGCACTGGTGGTGCCCCCGTGAAGATCCACCGCCAGAGTCGGTCGGAAAGCACGGATCCTCCGAATCGTTCGTAAGCGAGCCATCCACCTGTTCCCATGATTTTCAATCACAAAGACCGAGTCCACATGGGGATTGTCCTGCAGGATCTGCTCATAGGGCTCCTCAATGACCACCCCGACCTGCCAACCCGCCACACGTTTCATCACGGCCAGCAGGGGAGTCATCAGGACCGTGTCACCCAGCGAGCGCAGTCTGGTGAACAGAACACGAGCTTGCCCCGAGCCTTCAGGCTGTGACACTGTCACCTACTCGGAGGGTGTCCCTTCAGGAGGCTCGATCGTTGCCTCATCAATGAGCATCACCGGAATATCGTCGCGGATGGGATAAACCCGGTGGCAGGAGACACATTTGAGCCCTTTTTCATCCGAAGTGAGCTTGACCTCGGCCTTGCAGGCCGGACAGGCTAGAATATCGAGCAGTTCCTGATTAATGGCCATGATGGACTCCTTTCCCTATCGTGCCGACCAGGTGACCCATACAAGGATACCTGAGCAGACACCCTGGGGGAAGGAATTACGCTGGTGCTTTCGTGCAGGCGCGCTTCGCGCGCCGTGCGTTCGGGCTGTTGTGCTGTCGTGCTGTCGTGGGGTTTCCCTTACTTTCCCAGCCTGG
>JACZQQ010000266.1 GCA_022545645.1 Acidobacteriota bacterium
AAAGACACTCCCCAGCCCAAAGAATAAAGCCAGGCCCAATCCTAAGACCAGGGCAAGTGGAACCGCAAATCGTGCTTTCATTAGATGACTTAGGATTGAAATATCACCGTTTCACACACACTGTCAATGAGAAATTGCCGCAGGTTTGAAAATGGCGTCATGGTTTGGCTGTCAAAAGTCAAAAGAGTGGGTGAACTTGACGATGATTTGTCGATCGGTGAGAACTATTCCGTCTCCCTGTCCCCTGCGCGTTTGAGTGAAAACCACGAACAGATCGTCTCCCGGGCGGTAGATCCAATTGAGTCGGAAGTTGATATTAAACAGATCGGACAGATTGTCGTACTGGAGGGTCGTAGTGGTGAGCCAACTGTTGGTAAAGTTGTAATTGATATCGATATTGCTCACGCTTGAAGTAAATTCGCCGGCCGGCAGCCGGACATCATCCAGCCGATACCCGATATCCAAAGAGAGATTCTGGGACCACTTGATACTGGGGTTCAGATTCAAGGTGGTCCTGTCGCCGTCCCAGAAATCCACTTCCCGCGAAAATTGGAAGAAACCGCTCACCCTTCGCCCCCGGAAGGGACGAACCTGAAATTGGAAATTATGACTCCTATAGGAACCAGGCGGAACCGGAATCCGTCCCCGCAGCCGGAAGCCCTCCTCGAGAAATTCCAAGATTTTTGTATAGCCGAACACCACCACGTCTCCACTTTCGAAATCCACGCCGAATTGGACTTCCTGCTCCCGGGTTTCCAATACCTCATCCTGGTTGGTGATGTAACGCAAACTGGTCCCCAGTTCAAACTTTCTGATCCACTCGATTTGGGGGCGCGGGTTGATTTCAAACTCGAACAAGGAATTGTTCATATCGGTTCGGGGCACAAATCCCATCTCGGCATTGAAGTTACGCCCGACAATGGTGTGTTCCGCGCCGGCGGATAAAAAGTCGGTTTCCCAGGCAATCTTCAGCGGTCTCGCCATCCAAGTGTTTTCTTCAATCCCGGGAGTCTGAGAACCGGCGAAGAAAGATTCCAGGTGCAGGTTCTCAAAAAAGACGAAGTTACCGTCCACGCCAAAGGTGCGGTTGTAATCGTCCGGCAGGCTGGACTGTCGATTGGTGAGCATGGCACCCACCACCGAGCGAGAGAGGATCTTTTTCCTGACCCTGGCCACGGTGAAATTACTACCCGGGGTTCCTTCAAAATCATCGGTCTGGGCGTTGATAAAACCCAAACCCAATCCCTTGAGCTGCCCGGTGAGTTTGACGCCGGCAATGATGTCAATAGGCTCACGACTCTCGGATAACCCGATGGTTCGACTGTGAAAGAGCCTCAATTCCCGGCTAAATCCTCCCGGACCGAAGTCAAACATGCTGGCATTTTCCAGGAAGAACTCCCTTCTTTCAGGAAAGAATAGAGAGAATCGCGTCAGGTTCACCTGCTGGTCATCCACATCTGCCTGAGCGAAATCGGGATTGATTGTGAGATCCAGAGTAAGACTGGGTGTCAGGTGATATTTCAGATCCTCCAACCCGCCATTGAAAAGATGATCCGTTTCCGCTACGCCTCGGTCGAAGACACGGGACGCTCCTCCCGTCACATAAGGTTTGATGCGGAGTCTGTGCTCACTGAAGATGTCTCGTAAGCCAACCAGGTCGCCGGCTTGAGAGACCTGAAGAAAGTCGAAATTGCGCCGATAATTACTCCATATGGCCTCTTCGTTTTTTCGCCTGATGTTTCGCTTGAAGTCGATTCCCCATCTCTGCTCCTCGTTATTCGGCATACGGATGGACTGGAAGGGGATCGCGATTTCCACCACCCACCCCGCCTCAGTTCTCTGGGCTGCCACATTCCAGCGCTCATCCCAGTTGCGGTTCTCACGCCTCCCTTCGTCTGTAATCTGCGAGTCAAACTTGGCTCCCAACGGATTGGTGCGAAACAGAAACCCATCTTGACGGTTGCGAAAAGTATCCAGGATGATCTCAAAGGTATCGTCGCTCTGGAGCTGATCGTCCCGAGCTCTCTCATTGGCAATGATTTTTTCGGCTTGCGAGTCCTCACACAGGACGCCAAAGAAAATGGTCGTATCATTGTAGATGATCTTGACTTCAGTTCTTTCCGTGGCTGGCTCCCCTTCCTGGGGATCTCGTTGGAGGAATTCAGAAATGGCAGGTGCCCGCTGCCAGAATTCTTCACTGAGATCTCCATCCAGCACCGGGGATCCTTCAATTCGGACTGCTTGAGCGACTTTCCTGTCAGGCCTGTCAGGCCTGTTACGCCTGCCCTGGGCCATGGCGGATGGGATCATAGACCAGCTGATTACGGCTACCAGGAAAAAAGCGACCACTGATGGGACATACCGGAGGCTGCTGTGGTGCCGTGGTGCCGTCGTGCCGTCGTGCAGTTGTGCAGCCGTGCTGTCGTGCTGTTGGAACTTCATGCTTTCGTATTCGTGTCTTTGTCCTTAAGCCAAGACCTGAACAAGCTCAAACTCACGAAAGCACGAAAGCACGAAGGCACAGCGGGAGATGTGGGGCCGGCCCACATTTCCCGCTCACCGTCTCTCGATTTCTCGCAGCGCTCGGGTGGCCGCCTTGCGTACCCTTGAATCCGTATCTTCTGCGACGAGGTTCAGGGCCGGAACGGCACGGGCATCCGCGATCTCACCCAGCGCCCATGCGGCCCGTCTGCGAATCTCTGCATTGGAATCTGTCAACAGTGGAATCAACCCATCCACAGCACTCACATCCTGGATCTTGCCCAATGCCCGAATCGCCATCTGGCGCACTTCCAGATCCTCATCGTTTAGGGCCTCGCCCAAGGCCAGCAATGCAACCGTATCCTCGATCTCACCCAGTGCCCGCGCCGCCTCCCTGCGAATCTCCCCATTGGAGTCTGTCAGCGCCGAAATCAACCACTCCACACCACTGACATCCTCGATGTCGCCCAAGGCCCGGATGGCCGCCTGGCGCACTTCCAGATACTCATCGTTTAGGGCTGCGCCCAGGGCCTCAACGGCACCCGCATCCTCAATCTCACCCAGCGCCCGCGCCGCTCCCCGGCGGATCTCCACATCCGAGTCTGTTAGTGCCGGAATCAAAAACTCCACAGCGCTGACGTCTTCGATGTCACCCAAGGCCCGGATTGCCGTCTGGCGGACTTCCACATCCTCATCGCTGAGGGCCGCACCCAGGGCCTCAACGGCACCAGCATCCTCGATCTTGCCCAGCGCCCGTGCGGCCCTCCTGCGGATTTCCGCATTGGAGTCTGTCAAGGCTCGACTCAACAACTCCACAGCGCTGACGTCTTCGATCTCGCCCAAGGCCCGGACTGCCATCTGGCGGACTTCCACATCCTCATCATTGAGGGCTTCACTCAAGAGCTCAAGGTCACGCGTGTTTTTGATCTGGTCCAAGCGGTCCCGCTCCTGGCGATCCCGGCCTCGGCGGTCCCGGCGCCGTTCGGAGCTCCTCTGAGCTATGGGCTGAGGATGCGGCTCCATGCTGGAGCTCAGAAAGGCCAACTCCATCTGGCTCGGTTCCTGTGGTTGATCCTGGATGTGGACGGATAGCGCGGCCGGCGGCGGGGCCACTGCAGATGCCTGCATTGGCTGAGGATCTGCGACATCGCTGAGACTGGATGAGGAAGCTGGTAGTGCCTCAGGTACCCCAACCACCTCTGTTTCTAATTTCTCCCCAGCCGCCG
>JACZQQ010000267.1 GCA_022545645.1 Acidobacteriota bacterium
TTTTCCCCTCTAACTCCACCTTTTCGGTTTGGGCTCCGGCCAGTGCCAGAATTTCGCTGTCCGAGCCCACGGCTAGGAAGCGCCCATTCCTGATGGCCACCGCCTGGGCAATGGAAAAATCCTGGTCTACGGTCACGATTTTCCCGTTGTGCAAAATTCTCTCGGGTGCCAGAACGTCGGGAACATTGGACGTGCATTGGCTAAACAGGATCAGAGAAAGCACCAGGGAAAGACGAATGGGTATGATTTTCTTCTCGACCATGTTTCTCCCCGACTGAGCCATCAGACTTTGGGTAGAGGGTAGACTGTCCGGGTGCTAAAGGCAATGGGTGGGGGACGGGCCCGTGGGCTAAAGCCCACGGCTCTGACTGTTCCTCGCTCCAATGAGAGTTGCAAACTGGGAGAAATGTAAACCTTAGTTGGCATTTTGCTCAATGCCTTTCCTCAGTGTTTTCGACACGATCAGCTTAAGTCATTGTTAATAAACAGGTTTTTGGTTCCTCATTCTTTTTGAGGTTTCATGGTGCTTTGGCACCGGACTTGCTCCGTTAATCCACTCAAACTCATTTTGAGGATAAGAAAAGATCTCTCAATCCAGCGGAGGTGTTATGTCATTGCAGTGCCCGAAGTGCGGTAAGGAAGGCGGGAATCGTCTTCAGCGAGGTGGAGTGTTTGAGCACTGTTTGAGTTTCGTTTACATTTATCCCTACCGGTGCGTAGCCTGCTGGCGGCGTTTCAGAGCCCTTCGATGGGGCACCCGCTACGTGAGGACGCGGGCGAGTCGTCGCAGCCACAGGCGCTTCCAGACCCACTTTCCGGTGGTGTTCTCATATGGAGAAACACACGGCGAAGGTGTTGTGACCAATATCGCTATGGGCGGCTGCCGGTTGCAAACCGACGTGCAGCTGACCGAGGATACTCCCCTGGAACTCAAACTGCAGGTGCCCGGAAGTGAAGTTGAGATTCGGGTGGAGATGGCGACCGTCAGCTCCGTTGGGAATTTCTTCGCCGGCCTGAGCTTCTCCCAACTTGCTGGAGCCGAGAAAAAGCGACTGCGCCGCTTCCTGGTCCAGTTGATGACGAACCAATCCGAGGGTGTCACCTGCCTGGAAAATCCATTTTGAGAGTCTAACCTCGAAATCCCCAAAATCCCTAAAATCCACTTTAAAATTGATTGCCTTTTACCCCTGGGAGGATTACGGTTAATCTTGAGCCGTTTGCAGGGTGAAAATGATTCCATTGAGACGGGCTAAAGGTATGGTTCCGCTCCTTTTCCTGGTAGTGCTTCCACCGGCAGCTTCGGTGAGAGAGGGCCGTGCCCCTATTTACCAGGGGAATGCTTCTCAACAAACCCTTGTGCCCGGGAAGGGGATTTTCCTGGTAGCGACTGCCGGCATGCAAGATCCACGATTCCGCCGCAGCGTGGTCCTGCTGCTGGAACATGGAGAGAACGGGACGCTGGGGCTCATCGTCAATAAGGTCACTGAGATATCGCTGCCTCAGGTGTTGCCTGACCTGAAGGATTCTGGTCAAGAGTCAAATCTGTTGTTTTTCGGCGGCCCGGTAGGGCTGGACGGAATTCTTTTTCTGACTCGGAGTGCTGGGCCACCTGAACGAGCAGAACATGTGATGGAGGACGTCTATTACAGTGGCGACAGAAATCTGCTGAAGGAGTTCCTGAAGCAAAACAAGGGCGCCGGTGAGCTGCGCGTCTTCCTGGGTAATTCAGGCTGGTCACCGGGTCAGCTGGCCGCAGAGATTGCGGAGGGTGCATGGAGGCTGGTCCGGGGTGACTCGGATACCCTCTTTGAAAAAGACCTGGACGATCTTTGGCCCGACCTGATTGGGCCCCCAACACCCTCACCCTTTATGGTCCAGCGACCCCACTCCACCACGGGTCCTTTAGGGTAATCTCCCCTGCAAAATAGTCTCTGTTAGCCCGGATTATGCATAGGTTCTTGTAACGAAGCGACGAAAGGGCTGAGCTGCCAAGGCGGGCGACAGAGGCCCCCGCAAACGTACTATACGGTACGTTGAGGAGGCCGACGGAGTCGCAACGCCGGCAGGGCGGATGATTTCGTCGCTGCAGTAGAGAATTAATGCATAATTCGGGCTAAGGTGAGGTCAGAGAGATGTGATAATCTTAAAGACCAGCTGGGATTTTGTCCCCGGAGTAGGGAATTTACGAATCATCCCGGCTCGGGAAAGGAAGGATCGGCCATGGCTATTTCCAGAACTGTCTTTTGTACCCTCATCGTCTGTTTGACGACGTTTATTTCGTCTTCCCTTTTGGCACAACAGCCTCAGAAGGTGAGCGTTGACGGGCTGATCTACGACTTAAAACACCCGGACAACGACCGTCGCAAGCGGGCTGCCAAGGCGTTAGGGCAGTCCGAGGTCCGCAAGGCGGTACCTGAACTGATCGAGTTGACGGAGGACCGGGATACCTCTGTTCGCTTGGTGGCTGTGACGGCCCTGGTGCGCATCAACGATCCGCGGGCTCTGAAGGCGCACGCTAGGTTGACTCAGGATCCGGAACAAAAGATCCAGAAGAAGGCCATTGAGGGAATCATCAAGATTTACGTCGGGGACGAAGAGGGTGGGTTCATCAGTGGAGTCAAGAAATTCGCGGATGTCGTCAATCCGCTCAGCGACGACTATAATCCTCTTCTGGTTGAGTCCTATGTTCCGGTCAGCCAGGTTGCCACGGATGCGCTGGCAGAGTTGCTTTTCTCCCCGGAGACAGGAATTCGTAAGGATGCGGCCATCGCTCTGGGTATTCTCCGGGCTCATTCCGCTTTATCCCCCATTCAGCAGGCCTTGTCGCTGGAGCCAGACAACGGGGTCAAGACGGAATTGATTCGGACCATTTACAAGATCGGCGATCCTTCTGCCGGTACAGAGGTCATTCCCCTGGTGAATGACCCCGACAAGAAGGTGCACGATGAAGCGATTTTTACCTTGGGTCGACTCCGTGTTTCGGAAGCCCTTCCTGTGCTTAAAGAACTCTACGAATCGGGGGTTGAAGAAAGAAGGAAGATCCTGGGATTTGTCCCCGTCAGTGGCAAGGATGATCTGCAGAAGAAGCTTCTGGAAGCCCTGGCATATATCGGAGATTCCAGCTGTCATGACCTGTTCTTGAGTGCTCTTGAGGACTCCCGGGATTCCTACCGTCTACTGGGTGCCGAAGGTCTGGGGCGGATCGGTGATTCGAGTGATCTCTCTCGAGTGGCTGAAAAGTATCTTCAGGAAAAATCAAGCAAGGCCAAGTTGGGTATGAGTTTTGCTCTCTATCGTATGGGTCGGAAGGAGCACCTGATTGAAGTGGTGAAAAGCTCGGACAAGGTTCAGGCCTATCATTATCTCCTTGAATTCAATGCCAGCGAGATCCAGGAACTCTATCCCTACATGCTCACTGTGGAGCATCCGATCAGGCTCCGATTGCTGGATATTTTCGGCCTGCGCGGGGATTCTTCAGCCGTTCCCGTTATTGAAGACCTGATGCAGAGTACCGATCCGGAGTTGGCCTCAGCAGCCAATCTGGCCATGCGGCGAATTCAAGGTCGAGAAGCCTCCGACTGAAGTCGGAAATCCTAAATCCTAAATTCCAAATTCCAAACCTCTGAGAGGGTGCTCACGGAGTGTTTGAAACCGAATTTGTTTGTGATTTGGAATTTGAGATTTGTTTAGTATTTGGAATTT
>JACZQQ010000268.1 GCA_022545645.1 Acidobacteriota bacterium
AACATGCGCTGGATTTCCTTCAGGTCCTTGGTCCGAGTCAAGGCCAGCATGAGAAGAATACGGGCCTTTTGGGGCGGTAGATTATCCCCTTCAATGAAAAGGTCATCCGGACTGACCTGGGCTCGTCCCTCGCCCCCGCGATTGGTGATCACAATAGGTAAACCCCCCTCGGCCAGGGCTTGAAGAGGATCCCTTTGCTCCGGAGCTAGTCTTTGAAAGGTGGGGAAGCCTTCAAAAATCAATCCTCCCAGTTCCAGGCCTTTGAGTGCACGGAGTATCACACCGGATGCCCCTGCAGCGGTGCTCATGATTTCCACGGTGGGAAGACTTTGGATTTGGCTGAGGTCAAATTCACTCTGATAAGTATGTCGCCGCACCGGGGCGTGGTAAAAGGTCACCTGGTCGGGATCAATGTAGCCCAGAACACCTACCCCCCGGGTGTTGAAGGCCCCGGGACGACGTCCCGTCTTGAGAACGTCGCGACTGGCCTTGATTTCTTCATCGAGAATGACGAAGACGCCTTTACCTTTGGCTTGAGGGGAGGAAACGACCCGGATGGCGTCGAGCAAATTGCGATCCCCGTCATTTCCCAGGGTGCCGTGCCTTCGTTGAGAGGCCGCCAGGGCCACGGGCTTGTCGCTTCTAACCGTGAGATTGAGAAAATAGGATGTCTCTTCAGTGGTTTGGGTTCCGTGAGTGACAACGATTCCTGCAACCTCGGGCTCGGTTTCAAAGATCTTATTGATGGTGTTGGCTAGCCCAATCCACACTTTAGGGTTCATGGAGGAACTTCCAATGCGCACGTAGTCCAGCACTTCAACCCGGGCGTAGCGGGTGATGTCTGGTATATCTCGAATCACATCCTTGGCGCTGATGCGACCGCCAGGTGTGTTGGCGATGGTTCCCCCGGTGGCAACGATTTTCACCAGGGGGAGTGAGGATTCTGCAGCCACCGACTGCGAATAGAGCAGTGGACCGGTTAAACCTGCGGCCAGGACGGCAAGTACCGACAAGAGGGATTTCATTCTAAAGACCTCCAGTTGTTATTTTGGATCTTGCCGGGATGCTACTGTCGGCATCAACTTCTGTCAACAGAGCAATGACCCATCACCATTGAGAAGGGTTGCCTTTCAACACCTCAAGAGCTAGCATTGCACTCACGATGAAAGAAAGGCGCCAGTACAGACGCTGGCGGGTTTCCATGCCCTGTTCGGTCAAGTGGGAAGACGGCCTCACCAAGGGGCTGATCGCCAACATTTCCTTCGGCGGCGCATTGGTCTCCGAGGTCAGCGCTGTCCCTCCTGAAGGCGCCGAAGTAGCACTTACCTTTGAAGCTGAGGAGGGAGTCGTTCAGCTGGAGGGCAAGCTGTCTTCCAGAGTGGTCCATACCATCTCTGAGCTCATCGAACACGGAGGGGCCGGAGCCTTCGGCGTACAGTTCGAGGGATCGATCGACGAGATCCGCTCGAAGCTGATTCCTGTTTTCAGTGTCTTGACTTCGAAGGAAGGAGAGCCAGGATGACGACTTTGAAAGATCTGCCAAAGGTTGGATTGTTGGGCTTGCTGGTGCTCGTGGCCGGCCTGCCCGAGGCTTCCGCTCAGTTGGGAAGCCGCTCGGCTGACGATTGGGCCGCCGTCCTGGACCGGGAGCAGAGGGTCTCGGGGCTGAAGATCGAGGAAGTGGTGTCACGCCTGAAGTTGAAACCAGGGGACGTGGTTGCCGACATCGGTGCCGGAACGGGTGTTTTTTCCGGACCGCTGGCACAGGCGGTGGCTCCCACAGGGACACTCCTGGCCGTTGATATCGATCAAGGTCTCCTCGATCACATCGCCCAACGGGCCAGGGAGGAGAAGGTCACAAACATCCAGCCGGTCCTGGGAGAATTCGACGATCCCAACTTGCCCACCCGAGTCGATGTGGCCTTTTTTCATGATGTCCTTCATCACATTGAACACCGCCAGGCCTATCTCAAGAAGCTGGCCACTTATCTGGAGCCCGACGGTCGCGTAGTCGTTATTGACCTGATCTTCGATCGCCCCGACGGCCCTCACCGGAATCAGCCCGAGATGCACATTACTCAGGAGCAGGTACGGAGATGGATGGCTGCTGCCGGCTTCCCGGTGATGCAGGAGATCGATCTCTTCGATGATAAATTCTTTGTAGTGTTCAGACGAAATCCCTAGCGAGACCCTTGCTCTCGAGCGAATCAGGGATCGCCCGCAACTCCTATCTGCCAACGTCATCGTAGTGATTGAGCTTAGGCTATGAAACTCAAGTGGAAGACTCTCCCTATCCTTTTTATAGGTATCGTGGGCTTAGCGGTGTTCTCTGTGGGTACACCCGGAGCCACTCCTCAGGAAGATCAGGATCAGGAATCCAGCGGACGGTTCACGGTTAATGTCGAAACGATCGTCGTCAATGTGCTGGTTACCGATCGGAACGGAAAACCGTTGACGGGTTTGCAGAAGGAAAACTTCCGCATCTTTGAGGACGGGGAGGAGCAGGTGGTTCAAAACTTTTTCCCTGTGGATGCTCCCTTTAGTGTCGGGCTGTTGCTGGACACCAGTTACAGCACGGTGGGCAAGCTGGCCAGGATTCAGGATTCCGCCATTGAGTTCCTGGATCAGATTCATCCCGATGACGAGGTGATGGTGATTTCCTTTGACGATGATGTTTATCTGGATACCGACTTTACTCGAAACAAGCAAGCGGTCGAACGAGCCATCAAGATGACTCGTTCCGGACGAAGCACTCAGCTCTTTGAAGCGGTCTATTTAGGGCTGCAGCAGCTTCGGGAACAACCGCATAGAAAAGTGATGGTGCTCTTTACCGATGGTGTGGACACGACCAGTCCAACTTCTTCGGCCAAGGAAACCGTGGAGGTGGCCAAGGAAGCGGAAGTTACCATCTATCCGATTTTCTTTAACACCGAGGCCGATACTCTGGCGGGGTTGCGAAATCCCAGCTCGAGAGGTCCGGGACCGTTAGGCACTCCGCCTAGCAGCCCCTTTCCCTTTCCTTTTCCCATGCCGCAGCCCACTCCCCCCCGAGACCCTGGAGACCCCGGCGGTCGTTACCCGGATGAGGCGCGCAGGGAGCAAGTGGAGCGAGAGTACATGAAGGCCCGGAGTTACCTCAGCCAATTGGCTGAGGTAACGGGAGGAGCCCGTTTCGACGCGGCCGGCAATTTGAGCGATCTGGGAGAGGCCTTTGCCAAGATCGCAGAAGAAATGCGCAGCCTTTACACCATTGGTTACGTTCCCAGTAACTCGGAAAAGGACGGTAAGTTCCGGAAAATCAAGGTTGAGGTCAATATCGACGAGGGCCGAGTGAGGACTCGGCAGGGCTATTACAGTCGCAGGAAGTAAAGCACTCAATAAGCGTGAGCCATCGAGGTGGGCCTGTTCGTGACGGGTGTGGACCAGTCAGATATCGTCCCGTCCTTCATAGAAGGCGTCGAAAGCGGCCATGATCTGGACACCCGGTAATGCGAACACCGTCTTCACTTCTTTACCACCAAGCTGTCTGACCAGGGCCTGTGCTCCACTCATTTTGGGCATGGGTTGCTTCTCCTGACTTTTGATGAAGGGCTAACCGGAGGGCCGACCTAATTGTATCCAGCCCGAGAAAATGGAGTTAAGCAGGGGAGTGTTGGATATAGGAGTCCTCTCACGTACAATGATCAGGAAAG
>JACZQQ010000269.1 GCA_022545645.1 Acidobacteriota bacterium
CCATACTCAGTCTCGATGATTCCGCTGATGGCGCCCTCCCCCAATTGAAAAGCCACTTCTTCAATGGGCGCCGCCATGGAGCCTTGCTTGAAGGTGCCAATACCTCCACCTTGTGAAGCGGTCGGGCCGTCTGAGAACCGCTCGGCCGAATCTTCAAAGGAAGCACCCGCTTGTAACTGAGCGAGCGCTTCCCGGGCTTTCTTTCCCAACTGTGCCTCGTCTGCCCCTTCCCTCAAGAACAGGATCTCTTTGAGTTCCACTTCAGCTTTCTCGGTGTATCGCTCGATGTTCTCCTGGTAATAGGCCTCTATCTCAGGAGTGAGAAGGGTGAGCTTGGAATAAACGAATTGTTGAAGTAACGCGTCAATAATCAGTCGTTGCTTGAGCGACGCCCTGTAGTCCTCCAGCGAGGATCCCTGCTGCCTGAGATACTGATCCAGAACCTCCATATTGGGAATACCGGACTCTTTACGCATCTCTTCCAGGATTTTTCCGACGTCTGGCTCGACGCTGTCCGGGATACCGAATTCCTCAGCCCTTTGAACCAACATTTTGTTTTGGATCATGGTTCTTAACAGATATCGCTTCTCCCTCTGAAACGCCTGTTCCAAAAGCTCCGGACTTTCATTCTCCTGTCGTAAACTCGATCTGAGCCGGCGCAATTCCTGCTTCAGATCAGTCAAGGTGATGATCTCCTCATTCACCCTAGCCACTACTTCGTCAAGCAGGATAGGTTCCTGTGCCCAAACGGTCGGACTCAATCCCGCAAATAGCGTAAAAAGGAGTACCTGAGAAACTTCCACAAATCTAGGCATGGGTATTGCTTCACTCGAGACTCAGGGTTCGATCATGCACTTCTATAGATGCACTCTGAAATAATTGATTGACATACTCATCCAGAGCAACACTCTCTTTCTCACCCACGAGCTTTTCGAAAATTGCCTCTTGAACCTCGTGAAATTTCTGGGCGTGGCGGGGGACCCACTCCTCCATCATGAAGATGTGGTATCCCTCCGGAGAGCGAAAAACGGTGCTGATTTCCCCTGCTTTCAGCTGAAAGATCACCTTTTCAAAATTCTCGGGGAGTTGGCCGCTCCTGAAGGTTCCTAAATCACCCCCCGCTTGGGCGGTAAGCCCCTGCGAATAGCTTCGGGCCATACTTTTGAAAGTTCGAACATCTCCAAAGTGCAACTGCTCCCGAATTTCCTCTGCTCGCTCTCGATCCTCAAGCAGGATCTCCAGGACATGATACTCATCATCAACCTTATATTCGTCGGAATGACGCCGATAATACCGCTGCATTTCCTGATTGCCGATCTCGATCTGACCTCTAATCTCCTGCTTGATGAACTTCTGAATCTTCAAGAAGGTTCGAACGCGCTCTCCCAAATCCGGCGTTACTTCTTGTCCCTCGGCAAGCCAACTGGCGAGTTGTTCTCGCACTAACGCTTCATCCACCGTGACTTCTTTTCTTTCCGCTTCCTGGAGCAAGAGTTGTTCCATCACAAATTCCCGAAAACGAGCACTTCTCTGAGACTGGACAGGTTCTTCTCCAGGCTCATTTGGAGTCAGGGAAAGAAACTCTTCGAACTGGTCTTGGTACAGGGGGCGACCATTGATAGCAACGATCATCGGAGGTTCAACCTGGGTGGGCTGAATTTCTTCTTTCTCAGGTGCTGCCGCGCAGTCTGCAACCAGAACGAGGGCAAGCAACAAAATGAAACGTTTTAAAGTCATGTTCCTGAAGCCGGTCATTCTAGCACAGCCACCTCATCCAAGAGGGCATGGATATTTTGAAACACCTCATCGGGAAGCGTGGAAGAAATTTCTGCACTCATCGTCCCCTCAGGAGTCAGACCCAGCCGCCCATTACGGCTTACCAAGTCGATGACGTGCTCACGCGAAATGGGGGTATCTTCTCGCAACTTGAGAAAAACTCGAGAGCCTTTCCGTTCCAGCGAAAGAATTTTCAACTGCTCTGCACGCAAGCGCAAACTTGCATATCCAAACAGATTGGAGACGGAGTTCGGGTACTTCCCGAACCGATCCACGACCTCTTCTTTCAAACTCTCCAACGCAGAGGGGTCAGGAGCTGAGGAAACCCGTTTGTACAGCCAAAGACGCAGATTGGAGTCATCGATATAGTGCTCGGGGATCTGGATATCCATACGAAGATCGATGTTGGTTTGAACTTCTTCACGAACTTCCTCCCCTCTCAACTCTCGGATCGTTTGTTCCAGCAGTTTCGTATACAGTTCAAATCCCACCACATCCATGTGTCCGTGCTGGTCGGAACCCAACAGGTTCCCGGCACCCCGAATTTCCAGGTCCATCGCCGCAATGCGGAAACCCGAACCAAGCTCACTGAACTCCTTGATCGCAGCCAGACGCTTACTGGCATCCTGGCTCAGAAAGTCCTGCGATGGGATCATCAAATAGGCGTAAGCACGACGGCTGGAACGCCCCACTCGCCCCCTCAATTGGTACAGCTGAGCCAAACCAAAACGATCACTTCGGTCCACGATCAAGGTATTGGCTCGGGAGATGTCCAGGCCATTTTCAATGATCGTGGTTGCCACCAACACATCGTATCGGTAGTTCAGAAAATCTATCATTACTTTCTGGAGTTGCCCTTCCCTCATCTGCCCATGGGCCACCGCTACCCGAGCCTCGGGCATGATTTCCTGAATCATGGTGGCGATGGAATAAATCGTCTCCACCGAGTTATGGACGAAGAACACTTGACCTTCACGCTTCAGCTCCAGGTCGATAGCGCTTCGAATGATACTTCTGCTGAACTTCACCACTACGGTCTGAATCGCCAGGCGGTCCCTGGGGGGAGTCTCTATAATGGAGAGGTCCCGAAGTCCAATGAGAGACATATTCAGGCTGCGAGGAATGGGAGTCGCGGAAAGCGCCAACACATCTACTTTGGTTCTCAACTGTTTGAGTCTCTCCTTTTGAGCTACCCCAAAGCGCTGTTCCTCATCCACCACAATCAGTCCCAGATCCTTGAAGTGGACATCCTTGGATAGGAGTCGATGAGTGCCGATCAAGACGTCCACCAGACCCAAGGAGGTGCGTCGGAGAGTATCCGCTTGCTCGGCTCGACTTTTAAAGCGACTGAGCATTTCGATAGACACGGGGAAACCCTGACAGCGTTCTCTAAAGGTATTGTAGTGCTGGAAGGCCAGGACTGTGGTGGGAGCAAGAACAGCCACTTGTTTGCTGTCATTGACGGCTTTGAAGGCCGCTCGCATCGCCACTTCCGTTTTTCCATAACCCACATCACCGCAAATCAACCGATCCATCGGCCGCTCTTGTTCCATGTCCTGTTTGACGTTCTGAATGGCCGCCAACTGGTCAGGCGTTTCCTCATATTCAAACGCTTCCTCAAATTCCTTGCTCAAGGAATCATCGGTTGAAAAAGCATATCCCTTCTCCATCTCCCGACGGGCATAGAGCTTGAGCAGGTCCTCGGCCAAGTCCCGCATGGACTTCTTGATGCGTCGCTTGGTCTTTTCCCAGGACACTCCTCCCAGCCGGTCGATTTTAGGTGCTGTTCCACCCGCTCCACTGTACTTTTGGATCAGGCCCAGGCGATCGATGGGGACGTACAACTTGGCGCTGTTGCGATAGGACAACACCACAAATTCTTTGAGCTCTTC
>JACZQQ010000270.1 GCA_022545645.1 Acidobacteriota bacterium
TTTCCAGAAGATCAGAACGGGTGCGTATAAACCGCCCCCCCCAGAGACTGCGATTGTTCCGGGCATCCACCAGCTCCACATAAAGGGCGATCTCCTGCCCGGTTTGGCGCAGATAACCGGTGACGATCCCTTGAACACCCAACTCTTCTCCTACCATGCCCATATCAACACCCTGTTGGTTGTAGCGCTCCATGGCGATGCCGGGAACCACCCTTTCCAACTGCTCCACCTGCGACAAGCGATGGATGGCACCCTGGGTAATGCCCTCGGCAAGAAAATTCAATTCCGGATCGTTGGTTCGGTTCTCGATGGGGAGTACCGCGATGGAATCGATGGTTTCCAATGGTGGAGCAGAAGAGAATGGCCAAAACCAGGCCACAGCCACGATAACGATCACCAGTACTGCTCCAGCCAGCGCTGACCACACGTGGCTGCGCCGTTGTTGTGTACTTTCGTCCGCAGCCTGGGCCGTGACGGCTGATTCTCCTGCTCTGTCTCTCTGGAGTCTCCGCAGGTCCACCAGCAGCTCGATCGCCGTCTGGTAGCGAATGTCTTTCTTCTTTTCCAGGCACTTACTGATAATGGCTTCCAACGAGTCAGGGATGTCCGGATTCAGTCTTATCGGGGGGGTGGGAGCCTTGTTCAAAATTTCATTAAAAATAGCAACCGAGTTGTCGCCCTGGAAAGGCAACTGACCCGTGGCCATCTCATAAAGCATGACTCCCAGCGAGAAATAGTCTGTACGGAAATCGATTCGCTTTTCCAGAGCTTGCTCCGGGGACATGTAGGCCACCGTTCCCACGGTTGTCCCCGCCTTGGTCGTGAGATAGGCGGTCGCCGGCATGGTTGGCATTTCTGAGTCCGCCTCGGGTGCCTGGATCAACTTAGCCACACCGAAATCCAGGACTTTGGCATGACCTCTTTGATTAATGAAGATATTGGAGGGTTTGATGTCTCGATGGATGATGCCTTCGGCGTGGGCGGCATCCAGAGCATCCGTAATCTCTACTCCTAACTCCAGCAGTTCATCCATCTCAATGGGACCACCTGCCATTCGATCCCTAAGGGTCTGGCCTTTCAGGTACTGCATGACGATAAAGGGTTGTCCTTCATGCTCACCGATGTCGTAGATGGTGCAGATATTGGGATGATCGAGTGCCGATGCCGCACGAGCTTCTGTCCGGAAGCGCTCCAATGCCTCGCGGTTTCTGGAAAACTTCTCAGGCAGAAATTTCAGGGCGACATTTCTACCCAGGCGAGTGTCCTGGGCCTTGTAGACCACACCCATCCCTCCGGTACCGAGCTCCTCCAGGATTTTGTAGTGCGACACGGTTTGGCCAATCATGTTCGTTGCCCCTCACTCCCCATCTTAAAAGGAGGTTCAAGAAGAGGGAAGATCCACCAAGTGAATGCGTTTGGGCCGGGAACCCGTTTTGATGAACTTCAAGACCTTGCGAGAAGCAATGTCGATCACGGCAACGGAGCCCTGTTTTTTACTGGGTTCCTGACTGGTAGCATAAAGAATCTTGCCGTCATTGCTAAACGCCATCCAGTTGGGCAGGACCCCAACATCCACAACCGCAAGCTTTTCCAACTCGGGAACCGAGTACACATAAAGCTGAGAGGTGAAGGAGCTTGCTGCCCAGACTTCATTTTCATCTTGGGTCAGACCTATCCCATGGCTGGGTGTCCATTCGGGCACGCCTTCCGGCAGTTCACCCTGGAAAGGCCATTCGATCCGCTTGAGCTCCTTACCCGTGTTCAGATCCACGGCAATAAAACCATTCAACTCGGATAACTGCACGAAAACGGTGGACATGTCTTTCATAATGGCCGCGGGTCGGGGCTGCCCATTGATCCGATAGATGCGCACGATGTCCCGGGTGTGCATATTCACCTTGACCATCGCTTCCCCACGAATCGACATCGACAACATATGGAGACCATCGGCCATTTCGTAGGTGTTGTGGAGGGCATCAAAGTTCTCGCCGGTCTCCGGATCGATCATCTTGACTTCATCCACCAGTTTCCCCAACCGGGTATCCACGATGGCCAGTCGGCCACCTCTGAAATCAGGCGCAAATACAAAACGATCGTCGTGGGTAATGCTCGGTTCATGAAGGGTTGCACCCGCCTTTACTTTCCACAAAATCTCATGGGTCAGGGTGTTGATAGCGATCACCTCGCCGGTATCCTCGGTCGTCAGGTAGATGCGATCTCCCCTATGAGAAGGAACACTTCCGTGATGCTTGGCCCCGATATCTATGGTCTTGATCACTTCCCGCGAATCGTGATCAATGACCGAAACCGTTGTGTCTCCACTATTGCCGACATAGATTCGTGTGATTTGAGCACCATCTGCACCTGCTGGTTTGGGACCAGCGTCCACACTGCCCCAGCTCATCATCAAAGCCAAGAAAGCGCAGAACAGGACACGGTCAATGAGTCGGACTCCGAGGGACTGAGGTCGCTTTGTCATCGGTTCTCTCCTTACTCTTTTCAAGGACTGTGTAGTGGCTGATGGTCTGGCCGACCCATGTGTTCCCCCTGGCCCGGATGATGCATCGCCCGGGCTACTCGATATAACGAGACTTTCCGTAGATAGTAGACCTTCAGAGGGTGAGAAGGCAATGGAAATCAATTGGGAATGGAAAGGTAGGGAAAGCCTGTCCCTGGAAGTTAGACGCTATTCAGCCGGCACTTGCGGAGTTTGCTCCCCCGCACCGGCATTCTCGAGCAACTCTGCGATTTCGATGTAGCCGTTTCTTTCCGTCATCTTCAGGGCAGTGACCCCATGATCGGCCATGGCATCCACGTCCGCACCCGCATCCAGGAGGGCTCGCACAATTTCCGTGTTGCCCGTTGCCACCGCCACCATCAGAGGGGTCACCCCACGTTGGGTCCTCGCATCTACGTCCGCTCCTGCATCCAGCAGGGCTCGGGCAATTTCCGTGTTGCCTTGGGCCACAACCATAAGAGCCGTCATCCCGTCGTCAGCCTGGGCATCCACGTCGGCACCTGCATCGAGCAACGCTTCAACCGACGCGGAATGACCCTCGGATGAGGCATACAGCAAGGCGGTTATGCCCTTCTCGTCTTTTGCATCCACTTCAGCTCCGGCCGCAAGCAGCCCTTCAATGTTCCTGGCGTCGCCTTGTCTCCCAGCTTCGATCAGCTGTGAATCAACGTCCTGCATACAGGCTGTGAGTGAAGAAATGAGCAGTGCCACCGTCAGGACAATAACTGCTTTGCTGGGCATAACGGCTAGTCTTCCACAGCAACAAGCCACCAACCTGTGATCGCTATCACCTAGGCCAGGGCTTGAATCTTACCGGCGAACTCATTAAGAATGGAGAGAAATCATGAATTCGTTTCTCCGGTTCAACAAAGGGATGATGCGGATGCCCTTTTACTGGCAACCCTGGTTACTTCTACTGGTGACAGTTAACGTAGCCATCCCCCTCTTTTTCGTGGGCCGGTTGGAGGCTCAACTGGTCCTGGGGACCATGGTCATCAACGTGATCCTGATGACCCTATTGACCGGCCTCACAGGCTTCAGCCGCCTGTTGGGTCTGGGTCACTATCCCTGGTTTCCGCTGCTGTACTTTTTGTGGACCCAACTGGATCGTATTCCAGCCGACGATTTCTTCGGCCTCTG
>JACZQQ010000053.1 GCA_022545645.1 Acidobacteriota bacterium
ACTATGAGCCCGTTTAGCCTGTGGGCAGGCGTCACAGGTTATTGCCTGTCAAACACCAACTTAGGTCAAAATCACCCCTTGGCGTTTTCATGATCACCTTTTGAGTCAGGGTATTCCCAATCTTTAGAGAGTGTCCAGGTTTGCTCTTGTTCGATGGTCATATTGCCCCGCGGGGGTTTGCCGTTCCTGGATTTTCTGAACCACCAGTTCCCTTCCTTGCCACCATGCTTCAACGGTGGCGGTTCCGCCCCAGGGGTGAGGGCCATTTCCATCTGCACACCCCTGCGGTTCCCCTTCTCGAAAAATATTCAGCACATTGCCCTCCTGAGAAATGACCATGGTCATTTCTCGGCTCTGGCTGCCTTCGTCTTCTGCTCTACCACCTCCGCCTCTACGGCCTCTGCCCATGCCCAACGGGCGGCCCAGTCCCGGCATGGAATCGCTTTCCTCCGGGTTCAACCTCCAGGTACCGGAAAAGTCCGTTTGCTCAGCTTCCTGGGCCGGAACGGCCAAAGCCAGATTCACAAAGACTGCCACAAACAGAAACAGGAGCATTCTCCTTGCAATGATCTGCATGTTGAGCCGCCCTATCTAGCGGCTCACAACCCTTTGTTTCGGTGGGACTTTCTCCGAGAACCAGTCGACCCTCCCCCCCTGGTAAATTCCAGGATTTCCCGCCGGGAAAAAAGGTTTTTCCACCTTTGGGGTTGTGCTATGATTCGCTCAATGTCCACCCATTAGGGGTAGGTAACGCGGTAAAAACAGCCCAGGTGAGCGGGTGAATGAAGGGGGAGGTACCACGCTCTGTCCATTGGGGAATCCCGTTAGCAGGACCAGCGGTGAGGTGTCTCCAGGCCTGCCTTCAAGAGGGCCCGAGTGCAATTTGAAGTCGCCCTGCTGCCCGCTGAGTTATTGATTGTGGAGAAGAAATCATGAAATTGACAAAAGTAACGGTCGGCCCTTTATCCGTCCTTCTGGGTCTTTTTGCTTTCAGCTCCTGTACGTCGAGTGTGCCCGATGTTTTGGCGCCCGATATAGTGTTGCACAACGGCAAGATTGTCACCGTGGATGAGGACTTCTCAATCGCTGAGGCGGTGGCCATCAAGGATGGGCGCATTATTGCGGTGGGGTCGGATGGTGAGGTTCTTGCCCTGGCCGGTTCCAGTACCGAGAGAATGGATCTTGAAGGGAAAACCGTTTTGCCCGGCTTCAATGACTCTCATCTTCACCTGGCCTGGCCGGTTGGAGAGGCTCCCAATCCTGCTATCCGGGAACTGGGTGAGGCCGGCTCCATTGGTGAGATTGTGGACATTGTCCGTCGAGAGGTGGAAGCCGCCTCGCCCGGCGAGCTGGTATGGATCCCCTTTGGCCCGGGAATGACCATTCAAATTAAGGAAAAACGCTGGCCCAACAAGACTGATCTGGATCCGGTTTCTCCCGAGAACCCGGTCATCGTGACCTTCGCGGCCGATGGCGTGTATGTCACCAACAGTATGGGCCTGTCCCAGGCCAACATCAATCGGAGGACTCCTCAGCCTTACAAAAGTGGGTTAATGGGAGAGTTTGAAACTGATGAAAGAGGAAACCCTACGGGAGTCCTGAAGGGACGTTCCGCTGCCCATTTATTACGGGAGCCGTTAGGAGTCTGGTCGACAGACATTCTAGAGGAGAATATTGCTCGATCCCTTGAGGCCGATGTCATCCCCTATGGGATCACCAGCTTTGCGGACCCGGCCATGGCCAGCAACAATCAACCCATTCAACACGCCTTTCAACGGGTGGCCAATCGCAAGGAAGGCTTGCCCGCTCGGGTCAATTTAATGATCCGAATTCCTGTTCGGGCCCTCTCCACTGAAGCCTGTATTGAACTCATCCAAGGTCTTCTCTTTGAACCACCCTTTAAAAACGATTTCTTTCGGGTGGGCACCTTCAAATTGAGCATGGATAAGTTTTACCCCGGTGCCAAGCACTACATCGTACCGGAGGAAAAAGGAAGAAAGGTCCTCATCGAGGGCCACAAAGCGGGATGGCAACTCTACGTGCACATCACCACTCCAGAGACTTTCGACTATGTGAGCGCGGCTCTGGAGGAAGCCTACCGGCTCTATCCTCGAGAAGATGCCCGGCATGTCTTCACCCATATTCCTTACCCAACCCAGGAGAATATCGATACCATGAAACGGTTGGGAATTATTGCCGATCTGCAGGTGAACCGTATCTACCACCTGGCCGATGACGCTGAGGAGACGGAAAGCGTCGATCCCAACCGGCCCCATCTGGGTTCCAGGCCGGTGGCCACCTATCGAGATGCCGGCATCCCGGTAATCCTAAGCAGCGACCAGGCCCCGATCGGTCCGCTCTTCTCCATCTGGGAGGCGGTCAACCGGGTACGCAAATCAGGGAAGGTGTATCAGCCGGAAGAGAGGTTGACTCTGGAGGAGGCCATTCGCGCTGTGACCATCACCTCAGCCTGGACCTTCTTTGAAGATGATGTGAAAGGCTCCATTGAGGCTGGGAAGTTTGCCGACCTGGTCGTGTTGGGCAAGGATCTTCTTACCGTTGATCCCATGGAGATCAAAGACATTCCGGTGCTCATGACCATAACGGGCGGCAAGCTGGTCTACGTTAATCCCAATCAGGATCCCGATCAAAAAGTGGAATATTATCGATATCCGGCCCGTACTTCCTATTTGGATTGAGACTCACCTTCGGCATCCAGCCAGGCTTTGAGCCGTTCGAGCCCCTCTTCGACGCTGACCCTGGGTTGGTAACTCAGTTCCTGCCGGGCAGCACTGATGTCAAACCAATGGCTGGTGGCCAGTTCCTCGGCCAGAAAGCGTGTCATGGGAGGCTCGCCCTTGAGTCCCAGTCTCCCATAGAGGACCTCGCACAGCCAGCCGGCCGCATAGGCCAAACGGGGAGAGACCGTCCCGGTCACAGCGGGAAGGCCGGCTGCATCCAGAATGCGATCGATAAAGTCCCAAAGAGGAACCGGCTCATCCTGTGAAATGAAAAACGCCCTTCCCGCAATCGGTGAACCGGGTAAAAGGCGAGCAGCCGCTAAAAGGTGGGCCTGGGCGGCATTCTCAACATAGGTAAAGTCGACCAGATTGCGGCCATTCCCGATTCTGCGCAGCCTGCCGGCCCGTCCTCGTGCCAGGATACCGGGAACCAGATGGGTATCCCCAGGCCCCCAAATGAGATGGGGCCGCAGCGCTACGGTGGCCAGCCGTTCATCATTGGCAGCCAGAATCTTCCGTTCGGCAGTAGCCTTGGTGGCCGGGTAAGCCGACTTGTAGTCGGAAGCATAGGGTACCCTCTCATCCACTCCGTCCAGGTTCCGTCCGTCAAAGACCACACTCGGCGTACTGGTATAGACCAGCCGTGAAATCCCCAAAGTCCTGCAGGCGGAAATGACGTTGTCCGTACCGGTGACGTTGGCCCGATAGTAGGCATCCTTATTCCCCCAGATTCCAGCTTTGGCCGCGACATGAAAAACAATCTGACAATCCTGGCAAGCTTCCCGGACGGCTTCTTCTTCCCCCAGATCCCCTCGAGAGATCTCCACACCAAGGGCTTCAAGCAGAGGGTAGCTTCCCCGCGAGAAACTCCGCACCGCGTAGCCCTCCTCGAGCAATTGCTGCACAATAACTCCCCCCAGAAAGCCGCCTCCACCCGTCACCAGTGCTTTCATGAGATTCTCTCTCCAGGAGCCTGTGCGAGTATCAGGTAACATCGCGTTACCGCACTGCTGTAACCCTTCGGGCGAATGGGGGTTGCGGTGCATCCCTTTGTCGCTCGTCGTCGCCGATGTCCCTGCATCACCTCCTCCTCGCTCCTCGATCTACCCACCCAACCCCCAATCCGCGCGACCTCACCTGTTACTCGCACCGGCTCCTCGCCCAACGAGCCAGTTTCTCGCGAAATATCTTGGCGTTGTGCCTCACATCAACCGGGAAGGAGGGATGAAACAGGAGTGTCCGGATTTGCTTGGTCTGGGCATGGTGGGCCCCCAGATCCAGAATCTCCTTCCTGAGCTGTGGTGATCCTTTGTCCCTTCTCTTCTCATCATCCTCTAATTCCACACACAGCACGGGCCTTTGTTGGGGCGGCTCTCCCAGCCCCACCAGAGCGCTTCGGTAAACCTTGGGGTGCTCATTGAAAATACCTTCACAGGCCACCGTAAACAGCGGTCCCTGGGGAGTAATGACCCGCTGGGACTTGCGGCCGCAGAACCAGACTCGGCCCTCCTCGTCCCTATAGCCCAGATCACCCATCCGATGGCGAATTCCTTCGGGGCTTTTAATTTTGGCCAGGTCATTGGCCTCCGGCATGCCGAAATACTCGGTGGAGACATTCGGGCCCCACACCACCAATTCCCCGATTTCACCCCTCTCCACCCGAAGGTCCTCGGACCAGAGAGGGATCGGCCCGTCATCGATTCTAATGACAGCCAAATGGATTCCTGCAAGGGGAGGCCCGATACAAACCCCTCGACCGGGTCGGTTGTCGATCCGGCTGGATAACTCACGACCCGTGATCGAGCACACCGGCAACGCCTCCGTAGCTCCATAGGGTGTGTGAATTTCCGCATCCGGATTCAGCAAAGTGGCAAAGCGGGTGAGCACCCTGGCCGGCACCGGTGCCCCGGCCGAGAGAACGCGCCTTAATGTAGGGAGCTTGATTCCCCGACCTTCCCCGTAGCGGGACACTCGGTCCAGTAGAGCCGGGGAGCCAAACATATGAGTGACTTTATATTCCTGGATAGGAGTAATGATCTTCAAGGGATCGACTTTACCTGGCCGGGTAAAATCCATCTCGGGAAAGACTGTGGTCATCTGTAGCGCTGGATCGAAAAGGGCAAAGAGCGGAAAAGTAGCCAGGTCCACCTCACCGGCTTCGATCTGGAAGGAATCTCGCAGAAGGGCCGCTTGGGAGGAGAACATCCCATGGGTATAAACGACTCCTTTCGGTCTGCCGGTGCTGCCTGAGGTAAACACTATGGCAGCCAGTTCATCACTTTCTGAAGGCTCAGCAGCGAATGTACTGCCGCTAGCACCCCGATGCATCACCTGAGTGAAGGAATACCCGCTGCAGGGTCTGAATCCACCCACGGTAAGAACGGTCTTCACGCTGCCCCGGCCCCACCCAAAAAAGATGCGGGCCATTTGGGCCAAAGGGGTTCCCACAAACGCTTCTGGCTTGGACTGTTCCAAACACTTCTTGAGGTTCTGCCATCCCATGCCGGGATCCACCAAGACAAGTACCGCATTCATTTTGATAAGGGCAAAGGTCAAAACCAGAAACTCGACACCTGGAGTGACCATCAACACGGTGTGAGTGCCCCGTTGAATTCCGATCTCCTTGAGCCCTTGCGCACAACAGTTGCTCCTTTCCTCCAGTTCACGAAAGGTAAGTACACCGTGCCGGGAGAGAAGAGCCGGCTGGGTAGGCCTTTGGGTGGACAGGATGGCAAGGTGGGCGGCGATATTGGTGGGGCTGCTCATGAGTGGGCTGCCAGAAAATCGCGAATCAGCGGAACGATAGTCGTGGATGATTCTTCTAAAACATAGTGTCCTGCCCCTGGAAACCGATGGACCCGGGCCTTGGGAAAACGTCTGATCCATTCCCTGAGAAAATCGCCGTCGAAGATGAAATCTCGTTCTCCCCAGCAAATCAGCATGGGTGTTTGCCGGAACCGAGAGAGATTTTTCTGGGTTTGCTGCAACAACCCATAGGAAAGATCCGTAGGAGTGAGGGGGATGTCCTGGACAAAACGCAGCGTGGCGATCCTGTTCCGCCAGGAGTCATAAGGACCTCGGTAAGCACGGCGAATCTCTCTGGGCATCGGTTGTTGACAACCCAAATACCCGGCCATTCGTGCAAAGGCGTTGAATCTCAGGATGAAGAACTGGACCACCCGGGAGTCTCTACACAGGGAAAGTGACCAATGAAGAGACTTTCCCGGAGGCAGAAGAAAGGCTGCTGTGTTGAGCACGATGAGCCTTCCAATCCTGGAGGGGTGACGGGCGGCATAGGTCATTCCGATGGCACCGCCCCAATCGTGCATGATCAAGGTGATGTTGGAGTGGATGCCCTTTTCATCCAGCAGAGCTTCCAGATCAGCGACCCGCTCCTCCAGCGTATAGTGATATTCCCCACTGGGAGGCTTGTCGGAAAGTCCGCAACCCATGTGATCGGGCACCACGGTACGGTGGGTATCTCGAAAAGCTCGAACCAGCTCACGATACATGAAAGACCAACTGGGATTTCCGTGAAGCATCACCAGAGGCTCACCCTGCCCTTCATCCAGGTAATGATATTGATACCCTCGGCGGTTCAGGTAGTGGGATTGAAAATCGTAGAGGTGCTTGAGTTGATCCACAGAAAAGCTCATCTGTGAGTCATAGGAGGAAGGAGAAATCTAATAGGTAAAGGAACCTACAGCCGTGCTCACCCCTGCACTTCCCATGAGCAGTGACACCCTCATGCCTCGGACAAGCTTGCCTTCCGCCACGGCCACGGCCAGTGCCAGCGGAAGAGATGCCGCTACGGTATTTCCAAACCGGGCATGGGTTTCAAAAACCCGGCTCGGATCGAGACCCAGCAGTTTGACCACTCTGGAGGTGGAGGCCACACTGACGGCATGGCCAATGAAGATGTCGTGCACTTTGCTGGCGATGGCCTGAGTTTCCTTGAAATGGCGCACCAGTTTTCTGACCGTGAAAGAAAGTAATTCTCCAGGCATGGTGAAAAAGGACATGGGTTTAAGACCATCGGAGGTATGATTGGGCGAAAAATCATCCGCATTGGGGAGAGGAATCTTGCACAACCCGTGCTTTTCTCCCCAGGACTTGAAGGAGAAGACCGAGTCGTCTTCAGCGCCGTTTGAGGTCAGGAGGGTAGCCGTTGCGGCCTCGCCGATGGTAAAGACCGAAAAAGCGTTCTCCAGATCGCTACTGCTCTTGAAGTCGAAGTTCGCGTATTCTCGGAAAGTAAACTCGCAGTTCAAGATCATGACCAACTTATAGGCCTTCTGGGCCAGAAAACTCTTGGCGATGGCCATACTTCGGATCCAGCTGGCGCAGGCATCCATCACATCAAAACAGGTGGCGGATTTCAGTCCCAGTTCACTTTGAAACAGGTTAGCGGTGGCGGGTTCAATCCAACCCCTGGCCACACCGGCATAGATGAGCAGATCGACTTCCTCCGGCTTGACCCCCGCCTTCTTGAGAGCGGCCTTTCCAGCCTTCACGCCAAAATCCAGCGCCCGCTCTCCAATTCCCCTGTGGTAGCGGGTCACGGTTCCCGACAGCTTGAAGAGCTTCCTCATTTCGGTTTCGACTTGCTCCAGCTCTTCAGAAGAGAGGTTCTTTCGATTCTTTTCGAGGAGCTCCTCGATCAGGCTCTCATTGGAAACTTCCTGGCTGGGGAGAGCATAGGAAATATTCAGGATTTTCATCTTCCGTCCCTCTTCGGGCCCCTCTTTAGGGCCATCTGCCCAAGTACAAAGCTACCTGTAAAACCCTGTCTTGTCAATGGAAGGTTACTCATCATGCGCGATCTCACCCATTCATTAGCCCGGAGTCTGCACAGGTTCTTGTTAGCAAGCAACGAGAACGCCAGGCTGAAAAGGCGCTAGAGGTAATTTTAACACGAAGTCACGACAGTACGACCAGGAATACGCAAAATTGAGGGCGCCATATTTACAATGAGGACGAACTATAGCACCATGTTATGATTTGATTTTCTCAGGGAGGATATAGAATGAATGACCGTTCTTTGGAGCAATCCAACATCGATATTATTTCTCTCGATTTGGGAAGTTTTCTGGCCGGAGAATTACCGTCTCAGATCATCGATGTCGCTCGTGAGGTGTTGGACCGGAAAATTGAGGAAGGGCAGCTGCGAGGAGCGTTTGTTCAGGGCTTCGGTCGAGATCTTCATATGCACCTGTCCACCTACAACGGTGATCTTCAGCAAGCCGATTCCCTCAGCGTGTCAAGCCAGGCGGCTCTGGCGGCGGGACTCAAGGCCCTGGAAGAAGCTCAAGCCATGGGGCTGGGCTCTGCCGAGGCGGAAAAAATCTCCAGCCTTCCTCCCCACACCCAGGCCACGGCACTGAACCTTCGCAGCTTGAATTTCCCCTACACGGAACGAGGAGCAGAACCGATCTTCGTGGCCAAGGCGATCAATGCCAGTTGGGGATTTTTTAATCGGGGACTCTTTAACTTATTTTTTAATCCTGACAAGGGCTCCGGACGCCGTATCGAAGGCAATGACTTCCTGGGCATCGTTGAATCCATTGAAGATCTGAAAAGCAACAAGCCTGAAGTGCGGACCTTTGAATTCGCACCGGGATACGTGAATGAAATGATCGCTCTGATCGCCGATGCCGATGAGTGGCGTTTGAGTCGCGTATACGCGGTGCGGGGCAAATTCGGGGAGGGTAAGCTTTCCGAGGAACCGGCCGCCGCCGTGTCGGGAAGTGTGGACCCGGTGCTGATTGGAAGATCTCAATCGGGACTGCCGGCTATTGGCGAATTCACTCAGGCAGCCGGGGAGTTTTTCTTCGCGCCAGGTGGCGAGAACGGGCACTATCGTGTGGGGTTGATGCCCGCTTCCTTTCAGGAGGCACACACCCTCTCCTCATCGCCCGGAACCGCACGCGTGGTGGCCTATGCCTATCAATCCTACGACCGCGGTCGCATTCCGAGCGAAAAAGACGTGGTGGACGTTTTTGCCCAAAACAGAGCAGAAACCTCCCGCGTGCAGCGGGAGGCCGCGAGACTCATCAGCCACATGGTGAGCCATGATCGATTCGAACCTTACTTGAATCCCACAGCGGCTGAAGAATGCGCTTTACGGGAACTGGAAAAGCTGAAGGGACGCTTTGAAACCATCCCGGAGCCGGATGGACTGATGGAAGCAACCAACCAACGCGTCTCCTTTACCCTCTCTGATATTAAAGCGGACAGTGGCGGCAAAGTCGGCCACACCAGCCCGCCCAACCACTTTCGTTCTGTGGCTGAAGCCAGCCTTCAGGAGGCCAAGGCCCTGAAGTTGATCCATGGCACCTCAGAACTCATCGAGGTGGGGGATGATGGTCACCTCCTCATGAGTCACGCCAAAGGAGCCGACAACAACGAAATCCATCTTTTTGCCTATCGTACTTTTTTCCGCCAGGTCTGGGTGGCTGAGATCCTGGGTTACAAGTGGTACGGGCTGGGGCAGGATCTGGTAGGAGAGGCATCGGCCGGAAGTACGACCGAAGAACTCGCCAATCTCACCGATGAATTCATGGAACTCCTGGAAGAAGCACTCCCAGCGGCGGAGCGCCGTCAGGTCGATCGATTGAAAGAAGCCTATCGAGAATGGAAGGGCGGCAAAGGAAAAGGGCACAAGCCCCTTGAGGTTTTTTCCGGGAACGTCTCCGGACAGGGTCCAGGTTTCGCAGAGCTCCCCCTGATGGGAGCCGGTCGAATCGGGCTGCTGGCGATGGACAAAACCGGTCCCTCCGCCTTCAATCTGCCCATCTGGTGGAGCCTCAACCGCGCCCACAAGGACGGAAGTCTCAGGAGACACATTGAGAAAACAGGCGGCAAGGGAGTGGTCATAGAAATCTGGGATGTGGAGAACCATAAACGGGGTTTTCTGGATCTGGAAACCGAGCACCTGAGCATTCAAAATCTTCTGGGTGCCATCGAGAAATTGAACATCAAGCGCATCTGGAGCAGAACGGCCGAAGAATGGGACCCTGCACGGACTCAGGAATCTTTGGAAGAGATCTTGCTGGCCGCCTCAACCGAGAAGCTGGCCGTCATTACGGGCGGAGAGTACCGGGGCAAGGATGATCCGGTACTACTGGCCGTGGAGCCGCTGGCCCAAGCCTTGAACCTGTTCATGCGCGACCGTTTTTATCTGACTCAAGGAGACGGCCGGGGTTCACACTTCATGTTCCCGACACCGTTGGCCTTCCAGGATGCCATTGCCACCATAAACAGCCGCGCCGTGGCGGTGTCCGCCTGGATCACGATGGATACTTCCGGCGAAATCAGAGGATTCCACGACGAGTTCGCCGATCCCATCTATGAAGCAGCACGGGATCGTGCCTATGAGCTCAACAAAGCCATTTGGGATGCCCAGGGAGGCAACTTTATCCCGGTGGGAGTGGGCAGTTCCAAGGTCGAGCAATCCTATCCGCTGGCTCAGACTCTGGCCCGAATCACGGCCGCCGATTCTGAATTCGTTTCCAAGCGAACCGTTTCTCATGTGGCACCTGAAGAACTGGTGGGGACATAACATTATGAAAACTTCCACCCAACAGCGGCCATCCTCCCGAAAATCTTCGGACACAGGCACCCGCTACGTCTATCTCTTTAACCAAGTGGAGGAGGCGGAAAAAAAGGTGGGCGGTGACTGGGACAAAGTGCGGGGATTACTGGGCGGTAAAGGTGCCAACCTGGCTGACATGACCCGACTGGGGGTCCCGGTCTGTCCCGGATTTACCGTCACCACAGAGGCCTGTAACCTCTACCTCTCCGGAAATGGCTTCCCCGACGAAGTGTGGCAGCAACAGCTGGCCGCCATCGCTGACGTTGAAGAGGCCACGGGCAAGAAATTTGCCGATTCCGCCAATCCCCTGCTGGTTTCCTGCCGATCGGGTGCCAAGTTCTCCATGCCCGGCATGATGGACACCGTTCTCAATATCGGCTTGAACGATGAGGTGGCCCAGGCCTGGGTCAAGCGAGGGGGCGACGAGCGCTTTGTCTACGACTCTTATCGAAGGTTGGTTCAGATGTTTGGCAGCGTGGTGTTGGACCTGCCGGATGAGTCTTTTGAAAGCGTCATCACCGAACGCCGAGAAGGTGCCGGAGTCCGTAGCGACGCCGAACTTTCCGCGCAAGATTGGATCGTTGTAACTGAACAGTTCAAGGATATTATTAAGACCCAAACAGGTACTGACTTCCCCGTGGATCCTTATCAGCAGTTGAAACTGGCCACCGAAGCAGTCTTTCGGTCCTGGAGGGGCAAGAGAGCCATCGACTATCGCAAGGCAACCGGCATTCCCGATGACCTGGGGACAGCCGTGACCATCCAAACTATGGTCTTCGGCAACATGGGGAACGACTGCGCGACCGGGGTGGCCATGTCTCGCAACGCTTCTACCGGAGAACCGGAGCTGGAGGGAGACTTTCTGCTCAATGCCCAGGGTGAGGACGTGGTGGCTGGAATCCGTCAGACCGAGCCGCTGAGTGAGCTGAAAAGGCAGATGCCGGAGGCTTACGCCGAGTTTGAGGCCATTACGAAGCAACTGGAGAATCACTACCGCAACATGCAGGACATGGAGTTCACCATTGAAAAGGGCAAGCTGTGGCTTCTCCAGACTCGGGACGGTAAACGCACCGCCCAGGCCGAGGTGCGTATTGCCGTGGACATGGTCGAGGAAGGACTGATCAGTAAGGAAGAGGCGGTGAGGCGGGTGCAGCCCTCCCAGGTCGACATCTTTTTGCATCCTCAGTTCGACCCGGCTGCCCGCAAAGCGGGCCAGCTCATTGCCACAGGTCTCAATGTCTCCCCAGGAGCCGCCGTGGGCGTCGTCGCATTCGACGCGGATACGGCCGAACGTTGGGCGACTCAGGAGGGCAAGGATGTCATCATGGTGCGGCCCGAAACCAAGCCAGACGATGTGCACGGGATGCTGGCCTCCAAAGGTATCCTCACCAGCCGGGGCGGCCGGACCAGTCACGCAGCCTTGGTGGCACGTCAATTTGGCACACCCGCCGTAGTGGGCGTGATCGAACTGGAGATCGACCTGGAAGCCAGGAAAATGCAGGTCGGTGATTTTTCGATTCAAGAAGGAGATTGGATCTCACTGGACGGGGCCTCGGGTGAAGTGTTCCTGGGCCAGCTACCTACGGAGATTCCCGACTTCAGCAACCCCTATCTTCTGAAGATTCTGGAGTGGGCAGACGAAATTCGCAAACTTCAGGTCTGGGCCAATGCCGATTACCCCCGTGACGCCGAGCGGGCCCGCCAATACGGAGCCCAGGGTATTGGCCTGTGCCGAACCGAGCATATGTTTTTTGAATCCCATCGCCTGCCCATCGTCCAGCGGATGATCATGACCAAGGACAAAGAGGAACAAAAGGAAGCCATCGACAGTCTCCTGCCCTTGCAACGGGAGGACTTCGAAGGACTGTTCAAGGCCATGGACGGGCTACCGGTGGTGATCCGCCTGTTGGACCCGCCGCTGCACGAATTTTTACCCTCCTACGATGAGTTGATTGAAGACCTGGCGGATTTGAAGATACAGCTCCACACTCTGAAGACACCCGGAGAAAAGGACTCGATCCAATCCCAGATTGACGAAAAATCCACCTACCTGGAGAGAGTGAAGGCCCTTCGGGAAGTGAACCCCATGCTGGGAACGCGCGGCGTTCGCCTGGGCATCCTGATCCCTGAGCTCACCAAGATGCAGGTTCGGGCCATCTTTGAAGCTGCCTGCAAATGTGCCAAGGCAGGAATCGACGTCCAGCCGGAGGTCATGATTCCTCTGACTTCTCACGTGAACGAGTTGAAAATCCAACAACGGGAACTGGAAAGTACGGCTCAAGAGGTGATGGCACAAGAGGGTGTTGAGATCCAGTACAAGTTCGGCACCATGATCGAGACGCCGCGGGCGGCGCTTACGGCCGATGAGATGGCCGAGTATGCGGAATTCTTCTCCTTTGGCACCAATGATCTGACTCAGACCGTTTTCGGCATCTCCCGTGATGACGCCGAAGCCGGCTTCCTGATTCATTACTTGCAGGAGGGGATCCTGCCCGAGAACCCCTTTACCACCATCGATCGTGTTGGACTGGGAAAATTGATGGAAATGGCCGTTAAGCTGGGTCGCCAGGATCATCCCGATCTGGAGATCGGCATTTGCGGTGAGCATGGGGGAGACCCGGCAAGCATT
>JACZQQ010000054.1 GCA_022545645.1 Acidobacteriota bacterium
GACGTCCGCCGGTGGAGCAGCCTTCGTGATAGGAGTATTGAGGGTCCTCACCATAATAGGCCTTGATGAGAGTTTTCGCCGCGTTGACGGTCAGGTGGACGGCCCGGTAGCCAAAGTTAATTTCCGCCTGCCGGTTTTTGAAGCCAAAGGATGCCCCCGGCTCCGAACCGCTGTCGTGACCCATATTGCTGTTGGCCACCGCATACCCCTCGGCCACCCGATGATCGGCAAAATCCAGATCCCCGTCCTTGCCGCCATCTCCCCATTGCAGGAATCGGCCATTCCAGTTCTCAGGCAGGGGAAGTTGAACATGATAGGCAATGGCCGGTGAAATCAGTCCTTTGACGTAGCAGTATTGCGGTGTTTCATCGCTGGCAGGAACCAACTCAGCCGAAATAAGGGTCAGATTGGCGACGTTGGTGAGTGCCAGACAAGCCAGCTCATTCTCCGAGACGGTCTCGTCCCCCATGACTCCACTGCAAGCAGCCAGTGTCAGTGCCAAGACGATGCTTAACAGCATGATCGAGTACCGTGTGGGATTCATATCTCAAGCCTCCTTCTTGTGTTGAATACTCGAAAAACCGAGGATATAACCATACACAATTACGAGTAAAAAATCTTGGAGAGCCTGAGCCGAGAATCTATGGATGAGCAAGAAAGAGGCTGGCATCCAGGGCCATCAGGCGGCCATCCTCAGTGGGGACCAGGGGATTGATATCTATCCCGGAGAGAAGACCCTGGCTGGCCAGGGCGATCTCTGAAAGGGTCAAAAGGAGTTTTTGGATTTCCTCTGGCCGTACCGCGGGCATATTTCTGGCTCCCTTCAAAAGAGCGGCTCCCCGCAGCTGACTTACCATCTCGAGAACATCTTCCGGTATGAGGGGTGCCGGGCACATGGCGGCTTCATCGAACACCTCCACCCAGATACCTCCCAGACCCAAGAGAATGAGTGGGCCAAAGGTCGGGTCGACATGGATGCCGGCAACAAATTCCAGGGGTGTGGGGACCATTCGGGAGACCAGCATTCCTGCGATGTCAGCTTGGGGAACCGCTTTTCTTGCCCTGGTCAGGATTTCCTCATAGGCGGTCTCTATGGCCTTGGCGTTGTCCAGATTCAGGCGGATCCCACCCACCTCGGTCTTGTGGATAATGTCGGGAGATTGAACCTTGAGGGCTACCGGGTAGCCAAGCGTCTCGGCATACTTCACCGCTTCGCCGGCGGATTGGGCGAGCCGTTCTTCGACCACCAACAAACCACACTGCTTCAGGAAGCGCTTGGCATCGTACTCCGTGGGTGCACTTCCGATCCCCGCCAGTGCCTCTTTCACCTTTGCCTCGGAGGCGACCGTCTTCTCTTGGGACTTGCAACGGGCCTTGTGTCGTTCCCGTGCTCGTGCGAAATGCCAGAGTGCGGCCATCGATTCCACTGCCTTGCCCGGAGAGTGGTAGGCGGGTATGTTGTTGGATCTCAGGAGCTGGTAGGAAGGTGTTGCACTGGAGCCGGCTAGAACCACCCCGAAGGCCGGTTTTTTGGACCTCTGAATGGGATCCAGTAAGGCCTGCATCCGTGCCTTTCCCGGCTCACCACTGCCTGCCGTAATGACCAGCAATCCCCCCACCGCCGGGTCGTCGAAAAAGGCCTCGGCCATACTCCCGACCGAGGCCGGGTTCTGGGCAATGATCGAAGTCACATCAAAGGGATTCGTGACCTGCTCGGGGGCAAACTGGGGCACGAATTCCTTCAGTCGGCTTGCCGTGTCTTTGCCAATGGTGGCTGTGGTCAGACCGAGATCATCGGCCCGGTCAGCAACGATGGCCCCTGCACCACCCGACTCGGTGATGACCCCGAGACCGGGACCTGTGGGAAAGCGCCCGGCGGCACAGGCTCCGGCCAGCGCGAACAAATCGTCGAGGTCCCCAGCTTCAATAACCCCTCGCTGGCGAAAAACCGCTTGAAGTACCGGGTAGGAACCGGCCAGGGCTCCCGTATGAGACTGGGCAGCGGCCTTGCCCTTTTTCGATCGAGCCAGTTTGTAGGCGATCAAGGGCTTTCCCAGTTCCAGCAATCGATCACACACGGAGAGGAAACGGGGCCCATTGCGAATGGCTTCGATGATGACCACGATCACGTCCGTTCCCGGGTCCTCTGCCAGATACTCGATGGTCTCGCTGAGTTTAAGATCGGCCTCGTTTCCCGTGGCCACGGCGTAGTTGATGTTGACCCCGGCGTCGAAAGCCCTGTTGGCCAGTCCCACCAGAAGCCCACCACTTTGGGAGACCAGGCTGACACGTCCCCCAGGCCAATCTTTCATATCCGTGACGGAGCCAAAGGTCATCGGAATCCTGTCCACGAAATTCAGAACACCCAAGCTGTTGGGGCCACAAATCACCATGCCGCTTCTTTGGGCCACCTCTCGTATCTTGACTTGAGCCTGAGCGCCTTCAGAGCCCGTTTCCGCAAAACCTGCACTGATGACGATGGCGGCTTTAACTCCCCTTTGAGCACAACTCTCCAGGGTGGGCAGGACATGTTGTGCCGGTAGAACCAGCAGAGCCAGTTCCGGAACCTCGGGCAGTTCCTCCAGATTGGGGTAACAGCGGATACCGGCAATTTCCTGGGCAGTGGGATTAATCGGATAGAGGGCTCCGCCATACTCCATCATCTGTAGATTTTCCAGGGGCCGGGCCGCTACCGTATTGAGGCGACTGGAGGCACCGACGATGGCAATGCTGGTGGGTGCAAGCAGTGGTCGTAGATCACGCATGGAGCGTACCCCTATTCCTTGGGACGTCCGTAAGGACCGAGGCCCGGCCGGTAGGTCTTATCCTCGATAAACTGTTGGATGCCTTTACCGCGTCCTCTCTCAGGATCCCGAAACTCGAGCTGATCGTTCTTGGCGGCCAGGTAGTCGTATGCCTGCTCGAAATCCATGTCTCGGGACATCTTGAAAGCGTCTTTGGCATAGCGAAGGGTCAGAGGGTTGAGCTTCTTGAGATCCTGAGCGAGAGTCATGACTGCCGAGCGCAGTTCCGATCGGGGTACCGACTCATTGACCAGACCCATATCCGCCGCTTTTTTACCATCAAAGGTCTTGCCGGTAACGATGTAGTAAAGGGCGTCCCGGTATCTCATCACCATGGACACATCCCGGGTCACGTATCCTCCGGGAAGGATACCCCAGTTGACCTCCGAGAGGCCGAAGGTTGCTTCGTCGGCGGCAATGGCCAGGTCGCAGGAAATCAAAGGCGTGAATGCGCCGCCAAAACACCATCCGTTCACCGCTGCTATAGTGGGCTTGGGACACATTCGAAGCCTGAAATACTGCCAGTTGCGCATGGCCCATCGGACTTTGATCTGTTCCGTGGGGTCATTGTCCAACGCTTGAAAGTACTCCTTGAGATCCATTCCCGCACAAAAGGCCTCGCCCTCACCCGTTAAGACAACAACCTGAACGTCCGGATCCAGGGAAAGCTGATTGATGACCTGCTCCGCCTCATAATGCATCTGAGGATTCATGGCATTACGCTTCTCCGGGCGGTTGAGGATCATCCAGGCTACTCCGTCCTCACGCTCAACCTTAACCGTTTCATACTCCTGAGCTGTCATTTCGATTTCCTCCCATGATCCATGATTGATGGACGCGAAAAGAGCGCCTCTCGAACCCAACCAACCCGGAGTATGCATCATCCGGGCTTAGGGCCTGCCAGGCGCCGATTGTTTACTGGACTCCGTGGAGCCGACGAATGGGTAGGATCAGTCTCCGATATCGATCCCGACGTGTTTGAGTTGGGTGAACTCGTTCAGCCCCTCTTGTCCGTATTGAATTCCGACACCGCTTTCCTTGTGGCCCCCCATCTCGGCTTGGAAAGGAAGCCTGCCATAGGTGTTGATCCAAACGGTTCCCGCCTTGATCCTTCGAGCCAATTTTAAGGCTTTGTTGATGTCGGTGGTCCAAACGGCTGCGGCCAATCCAAACAAGGTATTGTTGGCGATTTCCGCGGCTTCCTCCACGCCGTCAAAGCGAAAGATGGATAAAACCGGTCCGAAAACTTCCTCCTGGCTGAGTCTGGATTCGACGGGGACGTCGTCAAAAACTGTGGGAGCAACGAAAAAGCCTTTGGAAAGATCACCCTCTTCGACCTTGAAGCCCCCGGTCACCAGCTTGGCATCCTTATTGCCCACGTCGATGAAATCCATGATGATGTCCACCTGATCCTGGGAGATGACCGGTCCCATGTCCACTCCCGGGTTGGCCCCGTATCCCAGCTTCATGCTTTCGGCTTGTGTTTTGAGGGCTTCCACAAACTTGTCGTGAACCTTGTTGTCCAGAAGGATCCGGGTGCCGGAATAGCAAACCTGGCAGCCAAAGGACATCCAGGCACCTTTCAAGGCGTAGCGGACGGCCTTATCGAAGTTGGCATCTCCGAAAACGATATTGGGAGACTTGCCCCCCAGTTCCAAAGAGACCTTCTTGAGGGTCTCCGCGGCCGCTTTCATGACACTCTTGCCGGTTTCCGAAGATCCCGTCAGCGCGACCATATCGATCTCTCGATGTTTGGCCAGCTCTGCTCCCACGATGGATCCCTTGCCCGCCACAAAGTTTACGATCCCATGAGGGACTTCCTCCATATCCGTCAACATCTTGATCATGGCGTAGTTGATCCCTGGAGTGTAGCTGGCCGGTTTCACGATGATGGCGTTTCCGGCAGCCAGAGCCGGAGCGACCGCACGCACCATTAAAACCGCAGGAAAGTTCCAGGGAACGATGATCCCCACTACCCCCACCGGTTCTCTCAGCACAAAGCTGTAGAAATTGGGTGAGGAAATAGCGGTCTTGCCCATAACATTCTGGGCCAGGCCCGCATAATACTCGACGATCCCTATGGCTCTTCCCAGTTCCCCTTTTGCATCGGCCAGGATTTTACCGTTTTCATCGGTCAACAGCCGGGCGAGTTCATCGGTTTTGTCTCTCATCTTCTGGGCCCATCGATAGAGAACCCGTGCTCTTGTTTCGGAGTCCTCGGCCCAGGTCGTGCTCTCGAAGGCCATGCGTGCTGTTGTGATGGCCTCTCGTACCTCATCCAGGCTGGCGTTGGGAGCGGTGCAGACCACCTCCCCAGTGGCCGGGTTGGTCGACTCAATGGCTTCCCCATTGCTCGAGGGAATCCACTTCCCATTGATGTAGTTGCTGCAAGTAATCATGGAGCGTAATCTTGGCAATCCAATCCCAAAAAGTCAAGACCGGTGCAACCAAGAACTTGCCGTGACAGGAACTGTGCTGGCCTGCATGGGTATTGGCTTGACGGGGTCTTGGAGCTGTGAATAATTGGGGTGCTTTAGTGTCTCGCTCCATAAATACGTTAACGTATTTATGGAGCGAGACACCTAGTGCCTTTTAGCGGGATTCAGAAGGGGTCGATGGGTGGATTTCCAGTTTAGCGAAGAACAGCAACAATTTCGAATGGAGCTGCGGGCCTGGCTCAAAGAAAATCTTGAGCGTCCCTGGATCGAGGAACTTCGCGATCCCAAAAATGACGAGAAGAAGCTTTTCGACATTCGCCGAAGTTGGCAGGCCAAACTCCATGAGTCCGGCTACCTGGGGATCCACTGGCCCAAGGAATGGGGAGGGAGGGGACTCACGGTGGTCGAGAATGCCATTTTCGCTGCCGAGGCCATTCATGCGCCACCCATTGCTTCCCGCGTGGGCATCAATCTGCTGGGTCCGGCCCTCATTCACCATGCCACCGAAGAACAACGTAAGCGCTTTATCCCCAAGATGCTTTCGGGGGAGGAAGTTTGGTGCCAGGGTTTCAGCGAACCCGACGCCGGAAGCGATCTGGCCGCACTGCGCACCCGAGCCGAGCCCGATGGCGATGACTTTCGGCTTGAAGGCCAGAAGGTGTGGACCACTTTTGCTCCCTGGTCGGATTGGATTTTCGTCCTGGCTCGCACCGATCCCGATGACCGCTACGGAGGGATCACCTTCTTCCTGGTTTCTCTCCATCAGGAGGGAATCGAAGTCCGCCCCATCCGGCAGATTACCGGGGAGTCGGAGTTCGGTGAGGTTTTCTTCAGCGGGGCCCTGGCCAAGCGCGAGCACATGGTGGGTGCACTTGGAGAGGGTTGGAAGATCGCTATGACGGTGTTGGCCTACGAGCGGGGATCCATGTCGCTGGCTCACCTGGCACGGTTTGACCACTACCTGAAGGACCTTGTCGAAGGGGTCCGCGAGAATGGTTCCCTCCAGAGGGCCGATGTCCGTGAGAAGATCGCCAGACTCTTGGTGGAAAAGGAAGTCCTGCGAGCCAATGGCTATCGCACTCTGGCCACCCTGGCCTCGGGCCAGGCTCCGGGTCCGGAAGCCTCCCTGGAGAAAATTTTCTGGTCGGAGTACTCCAGGCGTTTGGCCGATGGGGCTCTTGATTTGCTGGGATTGCAGGCCCATCTCCTGGTGCATTCACCCCATGCGCGCCCCCACATGGACTGGGCCCAGGAAGCCCTCTACTCTCGAGCCGTCACCATCTATGCGGGATCCTCGGAGATCCAGCGGAACATCATTTCCAAGCGCATCTTGAAACTTCCGTCATCTTGAGGGTGCCATGCAGTTTGAGCTCAACGAAAACAATGCACTGCTGAAAACTTCTATTCGGGAATTCCTGGAAAAAGAAACTCCCCTGGCCAAGTCGCGCCCCATGATGGAGGAGACTCAGGAAGGTTTCTCGAAGGAGCTTTACGCCGAGCTCGGGGATCTGGGTTATTTGGGGCTCACCCTTTCCGAGAGTGAGGGGGGTGGGGCAGCCGGCGTCATCGGACTGGCAGTCGTGCTCGAGGAGATGGGAAGGGTCGCCTTCCCGGGTCCCTTCCTGGATCTGGTGCTGGCTGAGGAGACCTTGTGTCGCGTTAAAGACCAGCAGGCCTCTCAGTTCCTTCAAGAGACTGTCTCGGGACAAAAGAACGTGCTGCTGGCCCGGTCGGAAGCCTTGGATGATCTTGAGCGCAGTTCGCTCCAGACGCGATTTGACCAGGACATGATTCGGGGAACCAAGCTCCCTGTTTCCTATGGCGCCAGTGCCGATGTTCTATTGGTCACCACGGCCGAAGGACTGGCCCTGGTCCCTCGTCCTGAAGAAGGGTGGAAGGCAACCTCATTGCCCGTTTTGGATCACGCTCAGCGCTTTGTGGAGATTTCCCTGGATTCTCCCGGGAGGCTCCTTACCGATAAGCAAAGGGCGGATACGATCCTGAAGGAGGTGGATCAACTGGGTGCACTGGGCGCCTCGGCCCTGATGCTCGGTTTGATGGAGGGTTCACTGGAGTTGACCCTGGATTACCTCAAGGAGCGAAAGGCCTTCGGTCGAACCATCGGAAGTTTCCAGGTGCTGCAGCACCGGGCGGCGGATATGTGGATTCGCATGGAGAGCTCTCGTTCGGCGGTGTACCGAGCGGCCTGGGCTCTGGAGAACAGCCTGGAGGAAGCGTCTCTGTTGGTGGCTTCAGCCAAGGCCTATTGCGGGGACTCCGCTCGCTTCGTCTGCGGCGAGACGATCCAGTTGTTCGGGGGTGTCGGTTACACCTGGGAGTATGACCCCCACATTTATTACAAGCGCGTCAAGACCCTGGAGCAGCTCTATGGCTCGACTCGCAACCAACTGGAAGCAGCCCTTCAAAGCCAGGGAATATGAGCCCTCGAAATTCACCTTTCCCCTTTTTTCCTGGGATGTCTTGGAGTACAATCCCGACCAAATTCGGAGTTCGATTAAAGAAACGTATTTCTTGGGATGTCGTGACAACGCAAGGAGGATCCATGAATAGAATATCTTTAACTCTTTCGCTTATCTTTATGATCGGTTTCGGCCCGGTCCTGGCTCAACAAATTCCCGATTTGGTAGCCGCGCAGGGCTATGCGGACATGATCCTGGTCAATGGCAAGATTGCTGCCATGGATGACCGCAGCAGCACTCCCAACTCTGCCGGACAGTTCTTCCAGGCCATGGCCATAAAAGGGAAAACCATCATGGCTTTGGGGACCGATTCAGAAATGAGGAGACTGGCGGGACCCAAGACTCGTTTTGTGGACGTGGGAGGCAAAACCGTGCTTCCCGGTTTGATCCAGACCCACTACCACATTTTCGGAACGGCGGCCCGGGTCTATGGTCCTCAAGTGGGTCTGGTCGATCGCAGCGTGAAGCTGACCGTGGTCACCGATACGACTCCGGAAGCCACCGCCAAGAAAATCAGGGACACCATCCTGAACGCCATTCGAGTCCAGCAGATTCCGAAAGGAAAGTGGATTACGGTGGATCTTCAGGAAGGCCCACAAAATCGTGCAGCCACCACTCGATCATGGCTTTACATGGGAAGATTGAATCGAAGGCAGTTTGATAGTGCCATTCAGGACCACCCCATCATGATCCGAGGGCGAGCCTCCGGAGTGTTTAACGCGGTAGCCATCGCCGAATTCAAGAAGATTTTCCCGGATTGGGAAGAGAGTACGGACTTGGAGAACCGTCCTGGGGCCGCGGCGGATGGATACGTGGCTGTGCCTGAACTCTCCGGTCTGAGTTTCGAATTCTGGTGGAAGGATGACCCTCTTGAAAATTTGGCAGAGGCGATGCGCTTACAGGGTCTGGATCTCCAGAAAAAGGGAATCACCACCATCGCCACGCGGGTTCTGTATCCGCGAGTGATCGCCGCCTTCCATCTTTTGAACCGGGAAGGGAGGATGGCCCATCGGATGGCCTATTATATCGAATCGCAGCGGGGGAACTTCTGGAATCTCAAGACCATCCATGAGTTTTACAAGGGGACCGGTGCTCCCTGGACCACCCATTCCGCCGGCAACGAGATGCTGTGGTTAAACGGGATGGCCAACGAGATCTGGGATTCCACCCAAAACGAGTTGTGTCTGGGGGACGATGTGCAGGTGCCGGACCATATTAAGGCCCGGGAACGATGTCCCAGTCCGGGAACCAAGCCCTGGGAGACTTACAAAGAAGCCATTGTCCACGGATGGCGACCCGTTCAGGCTCACAACACCTCCAGTCACGGGGCCCGGCTCTATCTCCAGATGATGGAGGAGGCCATGAAGGAGGGGAACTATTCGGTGGAATACATGCGCAGCCTCAGAACTGCCGTCGAACACAACCAGTTTTTGGGGAACCTTCCCGATGTCATGGAGGGGTTCAAGAAGTTCGGCATCATCATTAATGTGAACACGGGCTATTTGCGGGAGGTCCCTCACAATCTGGAAGACTATGGCGAACAGCTGCGGCCCTTTGTGATGCCGGTGAAAACATGGATTGATCAAGGACTTCGAGTGACCTTCGAGGCCCAGGGGCTGGATTTCTGGAGACCGATCTACCGCCTCGTCACCCGGGAGGTCGTGGACGCAGCCACCGGCGAGAAGGTGATCCTGAATCGCGATGAGGCCGTGGATCGAGTGACTGCGCTGAAGATGGCCACCACCTGGGCTTCTGAATATATGATGGCGGAGGACACCATCGGAACTCTGGAGCCGGGAAAATTCGCCGACTTTGTGGTTCTGGACAAGGACTTTTTCACCATTCCGGTGTCTGCGATTCCCTTTGTCGAGGTGGTGATGACGGGCCTGGGAGGGGAGATTGTCTACGACCCCGATGGGATCGACAGTAATTAGAGTGAAATACAAACTTGCCAGGATCCTGTCCGCTCTGACGTTGCTATTGGGCACGCTTCCAGCGGCGGCCTGCTCAGACGGGCTGGAGCCTGCCGATACCACCATCAGGTGGAGAGCCCAAGCTGGAGTGCCCGCCAGCAGCTGGCTCTATCAAGACCATTTCGTGAAGTTCGCCGAGTTGGTGAATGAGCGGAGTAAGGGACGCCTGGAAATCCAGATTTTCCCCCCCGGTACCATCGTTGATGCCTATGAGCAATTCAATGCGGTGCAAAAGAAAGCAATCGACATGGGAATGGGTGTGGGGGGCTATAACGTCAAGCAGGTTCCGGAGGCCTACATCGAACAGGGACTCTTTGGTGTTTTCTCGACCCTTGAGGACTTTATCGACTTCTATATCTACTACAAGGACGGGGCCGTCTACGAGCTGATCGACGCCGCTTACAGAGAAAAAGGCTGCCATCTCCTGAAGTCGCTGGGACCCTCCCCTCTGGTCTTCATTTCCAGAGAACCTCTGAACACGGTACAGGAATTGAAGGGACTCAAAATCAGGGGCAGCGGAGCCGCCCCTGATTTGATCACCAACCTGGGTGCGGTTCCAGTGACCTTGGCACCGGCGGAATTGTACATGGCACTGCAAACGGGAACCGTCGATGCAGTGATCATGCCCAATTATACGATCGGCACCCTCAATCTTTGGGATGTTGCCAAGGGCCTTATGGGACCCCCCTTTGGTCAGGTGGCTGGAGATATGTACGTCAATCTGGAGGTCTATAATGACCTTTCGGATGACCTGAAAGTAATCGTAGAAGAGGCGGCAGAAGAAGCCATGCATTATTACCTCGAGACCCTTTCCGTAAAGATGGACGAGATACTGGACCTGGCTGAAAGGGAGCACGGGGTCACCATTGTCACCCTACCGGATGAGGAGTATGCCAAGATCCTGGAAGCTGCAGCCCCCATCCTGGACCAGACAGCCGCCCGAAGCCCAGGATCTGAGAAGATCATCCAGCTGATGAGAGAGTATCTGGCAGAGAAGGGAACAAGAGGGACAGACCAGTAAGTGTCTCATTCGGGACTTCTCCCCTTTTTTAAATTTGGAGGTCAACCATCAGTCATTCTTCTCCTCTTTTGCCCTCTTACGTGAGGCGTGTTCTTGAAGCAATAGACGCCACCAGTGAATGGACCGGTAAGATTACCGCCTTCCTGATTCCAGGCATGATGTTGATCATGACCTATGAGGTAGTGGCCCGGTATCTCCTGAAAAGCCCTACTATTTGGGCGATGGAGAGCACCCAATACCTTTTTTTGGCCACCACGGCACTGGGAGGTGCCTATGTCCTGCGCCATGGTGGACATGTCAATGTGCCGATCTTGTACTCTCGCCTGAGCACTCGAACCCAAGCGATCGCCGATGTGGTGACCTCACTCTTCTTTTTCCTCTTCATGGTTGCTCTGTTTCGAGCCTCCTGGATCACCACGGTGGAAGCGGTGGTCTATCTGGAACATTCACCCACCTACTGGGAGCCCCCCATCTATCCGGTCTATATCGTGATGACAGCCGGCATTTTACTCACCATTCTTCAGGGTCTAGCCAAGCTTGTCCGCGACCTCGCGACAGCGATCACGGGGAAAGTGGAAACTCCGCACGGGATTGCCAGCGCTCAACAGGATGGGCCGTAATGAGTATTGGACTCGTCACCGCGATTCTTTTCATTTTTCTGGCCTTACTGCTCCTGTCCGGTCTGCCTCTTGCCTTTGGGCTGGGTGCCACCGCGGTGGTATTGGCTTTATGGAAGATGGGTCCTGAAGCTCTCTTTCTTCTGACCACCACGGCCTTTTCCTCCTGGACCCTTTATATCCTGGTGGCCCTGCCCCTTTTTGTATTGATGGCCAACTTTCTTGCACGCTCAGGGATCGCCGATGACCTGTACGAAATGATGTACCACTGGATAGGGTCCTTGAGGGGAGGACTGGCGATGGGTACGGTGATTATCTGTGCGCTTTTCGCGGCCATGTCAGGGGTGAGTGCCGCCGGAACGGTCACCATGGGCCTGGTGGCCCTGCCCTCCATGCTGAAGAGAAACTATCACAAGGACATCGCCGTGGGTGCAATCTCTGCCGGAGGTTCCTTGGGAATCCTGATCCCTCCAAGCATCATCATGATCGTGTTTGCCAGCCTCACAGGTGCCTCGGTAGGGAAATTGTTCATGGGAGGGTTCATTCCTGGTCTCGTCATTGCTGGTCTTTTTGTGACCTATATTGGAATCAGGACTCTGATCCAACCTCATCTCGGTCCCTCCATTCCTGAAGAGGAGAAGATCTCGTGGGGCCAGAAGTTCAGGCTCGTCCGGGCCGTGATTTTCCCGGTAGCTCTGGTCGTGCTGGTACTGGGAACCATCTACACGGGAATCACCACCCCCACCGAAGCCTCGGCAATCGGAGCCTTCGGAGCGCTGATCTGCACCATCGTCAAGAGGCGCTTTTCCTGGGCGATGTTTCAGGAAGCGACCCTGGAAGCTTTCAAACTCTCGGTCATGGTGGGTTGGATCGTGTTAGGCGCAAAAGCCTTCTCCCATATTTACGCGGCAACGGGAGCCGGCAACTTCATTCTTGGAATAATCTCAGGACTTGAATTGAGATCATGGCTGATTCTTCTGGCCATGCAGCTGATTCTCTTTATCCTGGGAATGTTTATCGACCCCATCGGGATCATGATGATCACTCTCCCGGTATTTCTGCCCCTGAGTAAAGAGTTGGGATTCGATCTCATTTGGTTCGGTGTCCTCTTTACCATCAATATGGAACTGGCCTTTATCTCCCCTCCTTTTGGAATGAACCTTTTCTACATGAAGGGTGTGGTTCCCAACAGTATCAGCATGGGAGACATCTATAGATCCGTCCTGCCTTTTATGGCCCTGGAGGTCCTGGGCCTGGTCCTGGTCATTCTGTTTCCCCAGCTGGTGCTCTGGTTACCGAACGCCATAATGGGGTAGAAGAAATTCAAAATTCAAAACTCAAAGCACGAAACCAATTCAAAATTCAAAACTCGAAAATTCGAAACCTGTAATCCGGGCTATGGGTCGCTGGATGCAGCAGTTTCTTTCCCGCCCCGAGCTGCCGAGCGCACATCGCTCTCGATCAATTCCCAGATCTGATCGATAAAGTTCAGGAATTCCGGGGAGCG
>JACZQQ010000055.1 GCA_022545645.1 Acidobacteriota bacterium
CTCTTTGAGGGGGGCGGCACTGGTCACCCTGATCAGTGTGAATCGTTCACTGCTCTTTCAACGTAGTTTGATTGCCATCGGCCTGGATGGTCTGGCCTCGGCTGTTGGACTGATGTTTGCCGGCTATCTTTTCAGCAAAACGGGCAGTGTTCCGGCAGCCTTCTGGAGCTTCTTTTTGCTGCAGTCGCTCTTCGTGCTGATTCCGGCGCGACCCTCGGGAGAGGGCAGCTTCTTCTCGACCGATGAGAAGGGGGAAGTGGACGTTTTTGTGCACCCCCAGCGCCAGGCCGAGGCCGCCTTGGAGCGAATCGTGCAGGCGGGAGTTGAGTGAAAATATGGGGCGCGCGCGAAGCGCGCCCCAACCCCCTGACCGACTGACCACCTGACCCTATTTTCCCCGTAGTTACTGGGTTGCATCGTTATGTTATGGGATGATGTGAGCCGACTTGGAGAGGGTACAAAACTCACCTGAAAAGGACCGATAACATATTTATGTTATGGCGAAAAGTAAGGGGGTAGGCCTCTCATTTCTTCTTGTTTCCTGCTGAGATATACTGAGGAGACTGGAGATGCAAATCACCTTCATTCAAATTATCGTCTGGTTGATTGTTGGGGCTCTGGCTGGCTCCCTGGTGGGAAGGGTGGTCAAGCGAAGCCGTGAAGGGTTCGGGCGCTGGACCAACCTGGGCGTGGGCCTGATCGGAGCGGCTGTCGGAGGGTTCCTCTTCGATCTCTTCGGGATCGATCTGGGTCTGGGAGAGCTGGCCATCAGTTTCCAGGATCTGGTGGCGGCCTTTGTGGGTTCCCTGATTTTTCTCGCCGCTGTTCTGATCGTCAGAAAGCAAATGGCAAAGAAAAAGGGTCTACCCTCCGCGTGATTTAAGGGAGGCAGGATGTCCATGCAGAGAGAAAATCAATGGGACCGGAGGCGGTTTCTGTCCACCATGGCCATGGGGGGAGGGATGCTGGCGGCAACCCGTTCAGCGTTGGGTGCCCTATTGCCCCAGCAGAGCTATTTTCCTGCCGGAGTGAAGGCAGGGGACTGGGCCATGATTGGGCACGATCTTCACAACACCCGGTTCAATCCTTACGAGAACACCATCGCTCCCAACAACGTGAGTCGATTGAAGGTGAAGTGGACCTTCGATCTGGCCGGTGACTTCATTCAAAGTACGCCGGTGGTGGTGGGAGACCGGGTCTACTTTGCCTCCTATGATGGCTATTTCTATGGAGCCGAGACCCAGACCGGGGAGATGAAATGGAAGATGAACGCCTGGAACTTGAAACCGGGTGAACCGATAGCCGACCTTCGCCCTCCTAATTCGCCGACAGAGATGCGGGGGTCAGCCTTTTACGACGGCGGACGTCTTTATTTTGGAGCAGGGACGGGGAAGGTCCACTCGGTCGATGCCGCCACCGGCCGGGAGATCTGGTCGACCCAGCTGGACCCGGATGTGGGTCCCAATCAGACTCATATTTCCTCCTCGCCTCTGGTTTACGACGGCAAGGTGTTTATCGGGGTGTCTTCAGGAAAGGGTCAGTTTGCCTGTCTGGACGCCACAACCGGTGCCGTACGCTGGCGTTTCTGGACGGTGCCCGGAGCTCCCACGGCAGGGGGGTCGGTGTGGACGGCGCCGGCTATCGATACGGAGCAGGGCATCGTTTACAACGTCACCGGAAATCCGAAAGCCTTTCCCGGGGGACCCATTCTCTTTACCGAGAGTGTTTTAGCCAATGATATGGAGTCTGGCGAGTTGCTTTGGTATCAGCAGATCCGTCCCCGCGATCCTTATGATTTTGACATTCACACCCACCCGGTGCTCTTTGAGGCCGAGCACCCCACTTTCCGGGGCAACACGGTAAGGCGCTGCCTGGGAGCGGGGACCAAGGCGGGCGGATTTCACGTGTTCGATCGCTACACCGGGGAACCCTACTGGCGCTCTATGGTCACCAACGACGGGCTTGCCCTCAATGCCACCGCCTTTGCCTACAATAAGATCTACCTGATCTCGAACTCTTCCGCTTCCGTGACCTCTCCTGATGTGGATCCTCTCGGCTACAGCCGGGGACAGAGGTATCGGGAGTCGCTGTCGGTGACGGTGGCCCTGCATCCTTACACGGGAGAAGTTCTCTGGTGGACGCCCAACTCCGCCAGTGCCCAAAACACCATTGCCGTGGGCAACCGGTTGCTTTATCAGGGTCTGGTCGATGGTACCCTTCAGGCCCTTCACGTGGAGACCGGGGAGCCTCTTTGGAGCTACCAGCTTCCAGGGCCTCGGCGGGGTGGGATTTCCATCTCCAACGGCACCCTTTACACCAGCTGTGGGACGGTGGGAAGTCCTCCCTATACCCTTTATGCTTTCAGCATCGATGGAGAATAAGTCAGGAGAAGAGATGAGCAACAACCCCTCTAAATGGAGTCGAAGAACTCTTTTGAAAACCCTGACGGCCAGCCCGCTGTTTTTGGCCCATGGACTGCTGCGTGCTCAGGATGAAATTTCTAAGGTCCGAGTAGTGCTCAGCTATCCCATGGGCATGTGGTACTTCGAGCCCTTTGGACTTTTCGTTGAGAAGGGACAGACGGTGGAGTTTCTGGCCACACGCTGGGGACCGACCGTTACCGCCTTTCATCCTTCCAACGGCAATCAGGAGCTGCGAATTCCTGAGGGAGCCGAGCCTTTCGACTCGGGATTGATGAGTCAGGGCGACACCTTCCGCTGGACTTTCGAGGTGGAAGGGACCTATGACTACTTCAGCAAGAACCACGTCGGACTCGGTGTGGTGGGGCGTATCATTGTCGGACGGCCAGGAGGTCCGGGTGAGAAGCCGCCCCGCTATGGAGGGGCTGAGGGCCGAGCTCCCATCTTCCAGCGCGCCATGGAGTTTTTTGCACAGATCGATTCCCAGGAAATCGTGCGCCTGAAGAAGATTTCCGTTCCTACCGATAAGCTGGGACGCCAGTATCCGGAATATTGAGCGCCCCTAGGGGGCGTAGACCGCAGACCACAGACCGGAAGAAAGGACTGAGTGCTGAGGACTGAGGAAAGACAACAGACAACAGACGAGTATGCATAGGTTCTTGTTGCGAAGCGGGGTGGGGGAGTTTGGTGCCAGCCCCAAGAATTCTCCTTTGAATTCGGGGGTTTCCGCCAGAATTTTGGGCCTGTCCCAGAATGAACGCGCGCGAAGCGCGCTCTACAGTCCCATCATGGTTTCTTCGGCCAGCATGTCGACGACGGCTTCCAGGCTTCCTGTTTTCTGGTAGGTTCGCAGCTGTCGATCGGCGCTGGTTCCTTCCTTGAGGATGGTTCGGATGTACTCGATTTCTTCACCTGACCCGAGTTCGTCCACGACATCGCTCAGTATTTCCAACAACTCTTCAACCAGAGAACGCAGGGGCACTTCCTCTTCTTTCCCCCAATCCAGAAATTTGCCATCGATTCCCATTTTGATGGCCCGCCATTTGTTTTCGGCAATCAAGGCCCTGCGGTAGCGGCGCCAGGTCTGGTTGTTCTTCCGTAACTGAATCAGCTTCGCCACCATGGCCTGCAAGAGAGCGGCAATGGCCACCACTTCGTCGATTTTGGTGGTGCAGTCGCAGATCCTGAACTCCAGGGTCGGAAACTTGGGATGAGGTCGGATGTCCCACCAGATTTTGGTGGGCTCGTCGATGCAGTTGGTTTTGATCAAACTTTGGACGAATTCCTCGTATTCCGAGGCAGAATCAAAGTACTCGGGTAGACCCGTGCGGGGAAGATCGTCAAAGATCACACTTCGATAAGATTTCAATCCGGTGTTTCTTCCCAGCCAGAAAGGAGAGGAGCTGGAAAGGCTGAGAATGTGAGGCATGAAGTAGGTCATTTGATTCATGATGTCGATGCGCAAGTCCTTATCGGGAATGCCGATATGGATATGCATTCCGAAGATCAGCAGGCGGCGGGCCACCTCCTGCAGATCGATGAGCAAACCCCGATAGCGAGCCTTGTTGGTAATGGCCTGATCTTCCCAGCGGGAAAAAGGGTGAGTGCCGGCGGCAACAAACTTGCGGTTGTTGCCGTCAGCGATCTCCCCGACCAAGCTGCGCAGGTGTTTGACCTGTTCCCGAACTTCTCGGACATTGCGGCACACCAGGCTACCGGTCTCCACCTGAGATTGGAGAAACTCCGGCTTCACCTGATCCCTGAAAAGCATGGCCTTGCCTTTCAGGAATTCAGAAATGTATGAGGTCAACTCACGGGTCTGGGGATCAATAATTTGATATTCTTCCTCGATCCCGATGGTCAGGTCGGTAAAGTCCATACTGGATTATGATCGATACTAGGGAGGGAGAGCAAAGCGGTCAAGAAGGCATGGACGAATTCCCCGGTTTCGCTGAAGGAAAACACGTTATCGGGACCTTTGCCGGCCAGCGCAGGGGTCCGTCGCTGATCTGCGCAGCAGGCATTCACGGTAACGAACCGGCCGGGGTGGAGGCCTTAAAGAGGGTTTTGGACACGCTGCAGGCCCACCCCCAGACTTTCTCCGGCAGACTGGTTGCTCTTTTAGGCAACACAGAAGCCTTTTCTCAAGGACGTCGGTATGTGGAGAAGGACCTCAACCGAATGTGGGAGAAGGATCGGATCGCCCAACTCACAGCCCACAAAATCGAGGATCTGAAGCATGAGGATCGGGAGCAGTTCGAACTGCTCCAGGTGTTGAAGTCGGTTACTCGAGGAAATCCAGGTGACGTTTTCTTCATGGATCTTCATACCAGCTCAGCGGATGGACCTCCTTTTGGGGTGCTCAATGACTCTTTACACAGTCGCTTTTTCGTCCGTGCCTTTCCCTTGCCTTTGGTTCTGGGTTTTGAAGAGGAGCTGCGGGGCACTCTGGCAGATTACATGGACTCGTTGGGCCATGTCAGCGCGGGACTTGAAGCAGGGCAACATACTTCTTCCCTGGCCGTTGATCACCTGGAGAGCCTCATCTGGATCGCCCTGGTCTCTGCGGGTAACCTGTCGCAGGAGCAGGTTCCGGAATTCCAAAGCCATTACCAAAGACTGGCCGACTGCTGCAGGGATTTGCCTTCCTTTATAGAGGTGCGATATCGCCATCCCGTCAAGCGGGAAGATGAGTTTCTCATGCAGCCGGGATACAAAAGTTTTCAGGAGGTCGAATCGGGACAACTGCTGGCGCGCGATCGGCAAGGCGACATCGCGGCTCCCGGGAGAGCCTTTCTGCTTCTTCCCCTCTACCAGAAGGAAGGTGAAGACGGCTTTTTTCTAGCGGCGGCCGTACGGCCTTTCTGGATTCAGCTGTCGGCCTGGATTCGCCCTCTGCGTCTGGACCGTCTCCTTCATTGGCTGCCCGGCGTCCAAAAACACCCGCAAGAAGAAGGGGCCCTGCTGGTCCATCCCGGGATTGCCCGCTGGTACACCCTGGAATTCTTTCACTTGCTGGGATTTCGAAGACGCCCCTCCAAGGGCGCACGCTTCGTGATGGTGCACAGGAAGGGATAGCCGGCCGGAGGCCACAGCCGGAAGACCGGCTGAAATCCCAAATTCAAAATCCCAAATCCCAAACAAATTCAAGATTCAAAATTCCAAACCTGACGTGGAACCTGGAGCGCGCGAGAGGTGCCCTTCTAACCGACGTCGGGGAACCTTTCGAAGGTAACGGCGATACCAAAGAGTTTCTCGGAGTCGTCCTCGACACGCACGATAGTGGCCGTGGCTTTGAATGAATCTGCAGACTCACCAATGGGCAAGTGGAGGATCACCTTGTCGGAAACATCGGGGCGGAGATCGGCCGTGAAATAAGCGCCAAAAGCGTTGATATTCCTTACCGTAATGTCTCTTTTGTCTTCTTTACCTTCAACCGTGAAAACTGCGATCCCTTTCAGGGGTAGTTTCAAGCGCTCGGCGATCCGCCGTGCCTCTGCCCTTCGATCCGCTTCTCTTCGATCAACTTGACCTTGATCAGTTTTTTCCATGAATTTCTCAATGATACCACAATCATGTCCCTGTAAACTGCCGTTTTCAGGCTACTTTCAGACTATTTCTCCTTTCTCTATTCGTTCTTATTCTAGGCGCGCACTGCATTCTGGAGCAGCAGCCCGTGATCTGTGCATTTTCGTTCTTTAAAGCTTTGTGGTGAAATACGGCTATACCATTGAGGAGGAGTCTATGCTCTGGATCAAGCCCAATTGGGTTCAAAAGCCAGCTGTTGTTCTGTGGCTGTGTGGGTTGCTCTCATGTGCCCCCGCTGCTGGCCCGGATACTCTGAGTCCGGCGGATGCCGAGTGGCCCGAATACGCCAGGGATAAGGCAGGCACCAAGTACTCGCCGCTGGATCAGATTAACCGGGACAATGTCCACAACCTGCAAATCGCTTGGAAATGGCAATTCCCTGCCGAACAGGCCGTGGAACAGCATCCCGAATTCGAGACCTTCATCTATGAAGCAACGCCCTTGATGATTGATGGGGTGCTCTACACCATCACCACCTTCAATCAGATGGCAGCGATTGATCCCACCAATGGCCAGACCCTTTGGACCTATGATCCTGAAGCCTATGAGTCCAGCTCCCATTCCAGAGGATTGGCCTACTGGAGCGATGGAACCGACAAGAGACTCTATGTGGGTACGGCCGATGGCCGCCTGGTCTCTGTGGATGCCGCTACCGGTGAACCCGCCTCCGGGTTTGGTAACAATGGCCAGGTCGATCTGGTGGAGGGACTGAGGCGCAACCAGAGACGGGAAGAGTATGGGGTCAACTCTCCCCCCATTGTGGTCGGCGAGGTGGTGATCGTGGGTTCCAACGTCAGCGACCCCAGGCCGCACGGAAAAAAACCTCCCGGGGATGTACGGGGTTTTGATGTGCGGACCGGTGAACAGCTGTGGGTCTTTCACGCCATTCCTGAAGAAGGGGAATTTGGTGTCGAGACCTGGGAAGAGGAATCCTGGCGACACAATGGAAACGCCAACGTGTGGACACTCATGAGTGCCGATGAGGAGTTGGGCTATGTTTATCTTCCCATGAGTACTCCCACCAATGACTGGTACGGGGGACATCGGCCCGGGGACAACCTGTTCGCCGAAAGCCTGGTCTGTCTGGATGCCAGGACCGGTGAGCGGGTCTGGCATTTTCAAATGATTCACCACGGTCTCTGGGATTGGGATCTGCCCGCCGCCCCTAACCTGGTGGACATCGAGGTGGAGGGCAGGCCGATCAAGGCTGTCGCCCAGATCAGCAAACAGGGCTTTACCTATGTCTTTGACCGGGTCACGGGAGAACCCGTGTGGCCCATCGAAGAGCGTCCCGTTCCCCAGTCCACGGTACCGGGAGAGAAGTCTTCTCCCACCCAGCCCTTTCCCACCAAGCCGCCGCCTTTCGATCGACAGGGAATCAGCGAAGAAGACATCATCGACTTCACGCCGGAGCTTCGCCAAGAAGCCTTGAAGATTCTGGAGGGATTCAACTACGGTCCCCTGTTCACTCCACCCACGGTCGAGCCTTTTGTGGTTCTGCCCAGCGCTGGTGGAGGCGCCAACTGGAATGGAGCCGCCTTTGACCCCGAGACAGGCCTTCTTTACATTCCTTCCATTACGGTGCCCTCATTCAACAGGCTGGTCGCCCCGGACCCTGAAATTTCCGACCATCGATATCAGAGCGGGGGCGCACGTGCTCAAGGACCTCAAGGCCTGCCTTTTTTCAAGCCCCCCTACAGTCGAATCACTGCCGTCGACCTGAACAGGGGAGAGTTTAAATGGGTGGTCCCTTTGGGTGAAGGCCCTCGAAACCATCCGGCCCTTCAAGATCTGGATCTGCCCCGGCTGGGCTGGCCACTGCACGGTACCGTCCTGCTCACCAAGACTCTGCTCTTTGTGGGACAGAGGGGCAGGTTTTTCCCCTATCTGGGTGCACTCAGAAGTGGGCGAGAGTTGACGGCCGAAGAAGTGGATGAGATTTCCAGATTTCATCCCACCCTGGATGTCTTCGATAAAGCCACCGGAGAGCTCATCTGGGAGATGGATCTGCCCGCCAACGTGACCGGGTCCCCCGTGACCTATCAGATGGACCAAAAACAATACATTGTCTTTGCCGTCGGAGGCGCCGCCATCCCGGGAGAACTGATTGCCGTCAGCCTTCCCTAACGGGCCACAAAGTCATTGACTGTGCCAGGTGGGGGGAGTACATTCAGAATCATCTCGACCCCGTAAACCGCATCATCTGCTTAGGAGGGAAAGACCATGGAAACCACTCAAATAGGTGATTCCACCCAAATCAAAGGCCCGGTCAAGGAGTACCTGTTAGGAAACATCGGGCGACGTTCCTTTCTCCGCCGGCTGACGGCTACTGGGCTTACAGCCACAGCCGCCCGCCAGTATATGGAACTCCTTGCTTCTCCTGCTGCTACTCCCCGCGTCCCCGCCGCCGGCGAAGGCACAATCTCGGTGGTGGAGGGCACCGCCGGAGAAGTTTTTGTCGAGCAGCTCAAGCAATGCGGAGTCCGCTTTGTCTTCTTCAACCCTTCTACAGGGGACTATCCCATATTCGATGCCTTGCTCAACCGTCCCGACATGCAGGTGATTTTGGCCCTGCAGGAGGGTGTCCTCACCGCCATGGCCGACGGCTACGCCAAGGCCAGCGGAAAGATCCCCTTCGTGACCTGTGCCCGGCCCGGTTTTCCTAACACTCTGGTTCACATGTTTAATGCCTACAAGGATCGGACTCCGATGATCGTTACCATAGACCAGCCGGGACAGAGCTCGCTGGGCCGATGGGGATTCCAGGTGGTGGATGATCTGGCCAAAGTTGCCGAGCCCTTCACCCGATGGCGCTGGGAGACCCGAACCGCCGCAACCCTGGCCGAGGACGTTCGCAGGGCCTTCAAATTTGCAAGCACCCCTCCCACCGGTCCTGTTTTCCTGATGATCCCGTCCGACATACTGGGAACCGAATCGGTCAAGACCGAGATCATCGACCAGAGCCAGTTCACCCTGTCCCAGAATGTCCGGCCTGACACCAGTGAAGTCGAAGAGGTGGCCAAGCAGCTGCTTGAAGCGGAAACCCCGGCCCTCTTTGTGGGCAGCGAGGTTCACAGACTTGGGGCGGAGGAGGAGGTCGTCGAGTTGGCCGAACTGCTTTCCCTTCCGGTGGTCCAGGAACCGAGCCGATGGACCAACTCCTTCCCCACCGACCATTCTCTGTATCTGGGCCGATACCGATCCAACATGAGGTATCCCGGTCCCATCGACTTTCTGCTGAATCTCGGAGGTACGCTCCCCATACCGAGAGGTACCACGCCGGCGGTTCCGCGCTCAACGAAGATCGCCCAGGTCAAATTCGACGTCGAGAACTTGGGAAGAATCTATCCATCGGTCCTGTCAAGCCCCTCCAGTGTCAAACTCTTTGCTCGAGATCTCATGGAGGCCATTCGCTCCCAGACCACCGAGGCCCGGAGAAAGCAACTTCAGGAGACTCGCGGGGTTAAAACTGCCGAATTCACCGGCAAGCTACGACAATCCCTTCAAGTCGCAGCACAGTCCCGATGGGATGCTACACCCATTTCTCACGAGAGATTGGCTCTGGAACTGAGGGACAATCTGGACCCCCGCTGCTGTGTAGTCCACGAACTGGATTCGGGCGGGGTTGGCCTGAATCATCTGACCTTTGGCCATAACGCCATGGGATACTATGACACCACCTCGGCCATCCTGGGCTGGGGTATCGGTGCCGCCATGGGGGTCAAGCTGGCCTTGCCCGATCGGCAGGTGGTGGCCCTGTTGGGAGATGGAGCCTTCATGTTTGGTGGCGACCAGAGTCTGTGGACGGCGAAGCGCTACCAGATTCCCATCATTATCGTGGTCCAGAACAATGGCGCCTATGACAACGAGCGGAATCGAATTTGGGCCCGGGGCGGACTTCAGGCCAAGGCGAAAAAGGACATGACCTGCTATATCGGAGATCCCCCCATCCAGTACACCAAATTCGCCGAAGCTTACGGGGTAGGAGCTGAGAAGGTGGAAGACCCCAACGACCTGGCCGCGGCCTTACAACGGGCTATCAACAGCACCCGTGACGGTGAACCCTATCTGCTGGACGTGGTCATTGGCCGTCAAGGGATGGGAGCGGATTCGACCTGGTATCCGGCTTTCTCGCTGGCGGGCGAGCGGAAGCTGAAGGTGTAGCGGGAGAATCCCTCGGAGACTGTCAGGTTCTGATGTAGGGGCGCACGGCCGTGCGCCCACAAACCCTGCTTTATCAACGGCTTCTAGGGCGTACGGCCGTGCGCCCCTACACAACCAACCTGAATCAACAGATACTTGAGACCGTTTCCTCAAAGCGGCAAGATAAGGCTGGAAGTTCGGTCTGAGTTCAGTTAGCCTGTCCCTGGCTGTAAATGGAAGAGATGGGAGAAGAAGGGACACAGGTTACACCGACTTCGTCGATCGGATCTCGCTTGGCTCATTTTTATGGCAAAAATGAGGCTTTCCTGATCGGCTTCTGCTCGGTGATGTTTTTCCTGCTTGCCTGGGAAGCGACCGTTCGGCTGGGCCTGGTGGATCCACTCTTTCTAGCCGCACCCACCCAGATTGTCGCCTCCATGATCGAACTCTCCAAGACCCGCCTGTGGGAGGATATCTATGTCAGCGGTACGGAATTCCTGCTGGGTTTTTCCATATCGGTGATCGTGGGGATTCCCTTGGGGCTGTGGGTGGGTTGGAATCGAAGGGCCCGTTATGCTCTCAACCCTTTCTTGTCGGGTCTTTACGCCACCCCGCGGATCGCCTTATTGCCTCTTTTGATCATTTGGGTGGGAATTGGAATATGGTCGAAGGTGCTCATGGTTTTTCTGGGGGCCATCTTCCCCATCGTCATGAACACCATGGCCGGCGTGCGCAGTGCTGATCCGTCTCTCCTTCGGGTAGCACAGACTTTCGGGGCCTCTGATCTGCACATCTTTCGCACCATCATCCTTCCGGGCAGCCTACCCTTTGTGCTCACAGGTCTTCGCCTGGGTGTGGGGCGGGCCATTCTGAGTGTGATCGTAGCGGAATTTTATATCTCGGTTCGAGGCCTGGGAAATCTCATCAGCTTTGCCGGTGAAACCTTCCAGACCTCCAAGGCCTTTGCGGCCATCACCATTGTGGCCTTTTTTGGTCTGTTGGCGAGCCTGGCCCTCGAGCGATTGGAGTCTCGATTCGACCGCTGGCGTTCACCCAACCAACCTGGCTAACCCCTGTCAATGGTTGGCGTCCAGGGATTCTCTGCCCAGGCCACTCCGGTGCGTTTGACCTGAGCGTCAATGAGATAGGGTTTCCCTTCTCGTGCAGCCCGGCCGGCCCGCGCCAGGGCCTCCTTTAGCTCAGCCGGAGAGTGGACCACCTCGCCAGCCACACCGAAGCCATCGGCGATTGAAGCCATGTTCATGTCCGGTTTGCCCAGATAATCCTGAACAAAGTGGCCGGTTTGAACCATCCGGCTTCCCGCAGAAGCTGCGATTCCCCGATTATGAACCCCACCATAGGCATGGTTGTTATAAACCACCACCGTCACAGGCAGTTCCAATCGAGCCATGTTCCAGAGTGCCGTAGGCCCAAAAATAAAGGCACCGTCCCCGACCACACAGATCACCTGCTGGTTGGGTCGCGCCAACTTGACTCCGGCGGCAGTTCCCACACCTGAGCCCAGATGGGCACCATAATAGAAGAGCAGTTCGCGCCCACCCAGTGGATTGAAGTCAAAACCGTGCAGTCCGATAGCGCCCGCTTCATGAATGATGATGGCATCGTCATCGGCAAATTGAGAAATCTCATGAGTCACACGATCGGACACTAAGGGACTGCTGTCCCAGTCGGGATTCTTGCTTACCAGCGCCCTTAACTTCTTGGCCCTTTCCGAAAACACCCGGACCTTATCGGCTCGCTCGGCCACCTTCTTTTTGAGGGTGGGTGTCATCACATCTTCCACCGCCGCGATCAGGTCTTCCAAGCCGTAGCCCACGTCTGCCACCAGGGGAACCTCGGTGGTCATCACGTTTCCGATGCTGTCACTGTCGTTTCGCATATCAATGAATTTGATGTGACGGGCCACCATCGGGGCGGGGGTACTGTGGATGAGTTTGTTGCCCACATTGATGACGACATCGGGGTTCTTGGGAAAGGCCAGTGAGGCAATCCCCCCGCCCTGTGAGGGAAGATCCCCCACCCACAGAGGATGGGTGTGGGGGAAGTTGGCAAAAACCTGTCTGGCCTGGCAAGCCGGCATTCCCAGCAGCTCTGCCAACCGAACGGCCTTGTCCACTGCCTTGCCCTTGTACAGTTCATCGCCCACAATCAGCAGCGGCTCTCTGGCCTCGATCAGGAGCCTGGCGGCCCGCTCCACCTCCGTCGGATTGGGTCTCACCCGCATCCGTGGGTCCACCTTGTTCTGCACAATCACTTCCGTACGCACCTTCTCAGCCAGGTAGTCCGCATGCCAGGTTGCATAGGTGGGGCCGTAGGGAGGGGTCCAGGCCACCTTGAAGGCTCTCCGAATCGTTTCCGGAATCATCTCCGATCGCCGGGCCATCCAGTGCCACTTGGTCAGAGGAGCCACAATTTCCTCCTGATAGGCCACTTCCTCAAAGACGTCGCGGCCCGCAGCACGGCTCTTGTCATTGCGGTAACTGTAGAACACCAGCGGAGTCTGTTCCTTATAGGCGTTGAACATCTGTCCCATGGCGTTCATCAGACCCACCACGGCAGCCTCCATCACCAGGGCGGGCTTCCCGGAGGCTTTGACGTACCCGGCCGCCATGGCGGCTCCGGGGCCTTCGTG
>JACZQQ010000271.1 GCA_022545645.1 Acidobacteriota bacterium
GTCACAAGGAGATTACAGGTGTGTTGGAGTCTGGACTTCGCCCAGCGGCGGCAGTTCGTATTGTTTCCAGTTCTTGATGACCTGCTCCAGTGACTCTCTGGAGGGAAGGGAGATGGCCGGGTACTCCCATTTTTTGGTGGCGTCGATGATGACCTTGGCTCCCATGGGGTCACCCAGGGTCTCCCCGGGCGGGGTGGCAGAAGGGTCCAATTCTACGGCTGAGGTATTGGGGATGACGCGCATGTCCTTATCCGGCTGAACTCGCCAGGAGAGGGCCCAATCTCTCATGAAGGGATCTCGAATATCCACATCGTCATCGGTGATAACGATCCACTTGTAATAGCTCATCCCGAAATAACCCATCACTCCGAAGGCGATCTGATCCACATGTCCTGAATGCATCTTTTTGATGCTCACCCAGAGGATGGCGGTGCATCCTCCAGCCTCGATGGCGTGGATATCCTTGATGGCAGGAATCCGTAAATCGGTTGTGAGGTGCTTAAAGAGGGATGCCTCCAGAAGGTTTCGCTTGATAACGGAGCTCTCGCTGGGAGGGAACTGGCTGATAATGCCCAGCATGATGGGGTCTTTGCGGTGGGTGATGCACTTGGCGGTGAAGACGGGGCCCGCCCGCCCTCCCGCCATGAAGCCGGTGAACTCTCCGAACGGGCCTTCCGGCTCCGTATACTCCGTGGAGATCTCCCCTTCGACGATCAGTTCGGCGTTGGCGGGAACCTCCAGATCACAGGTCTTGCAGCGCACCAACTCTACCGGTTTCTCTCGAATGCCTCCGGCCACGGCCAACTCATCGATCCCGAACCGAGAGGGACCGACCAGGTAAGTGACCGGATCGGCCCCAACAAAGAGGGCGGCCGGCATCGGTTTGCCCAGCTCCTTCCACTTGGCCAGGTGGATAGCACCATAGCGGTCTGGAGCTCCAAACAGGATTCCCGTCTTGTTGGGTCCTTTGACCTGGCAGCGGCGAATGCCGATGTCCCGCGCACCGGTCTCAGGGTCCTTGGTCACCCACAGAGGAGTCATGTAGGGCCCTGCGTCTTTTTCAGGCGTCCAGACCGGGATGGGAAAGGAAAGAAGGTCAACGTCCTTTTCTTCGATCACCACCTCCTGACAGGGACCTGAGTCGACCATTACGGCTTCGATCGGATGGGTGATTCCCCGGGAGATGCGTTCGAAGATGGGAAGGGAGGCCGCTTCGGTTCCCAGGGCGACGGCAATCTGCTGGGTGGAGGCAGCAATAACCCCGGTGACGAGCCGGCCACCGGGAAAGCCCCGGATGTTGCGAAAACCCATTCCGAAACGCCGCTCCTCCGGATACCCCCGAAAGATCAGCCGTGCCAGGGAGGCAATCTCCCAGTCTTTGTCGACTTCCTTATCCACCCAGTGGAAAAGACCCTTTTCTTCCAGGGCCTCCAGGTAATCGCGCAATCCCTCGAAAGGCATCTATCCTCTCCATCTCATCAGCAGTTGAGAGCCACTGGGTGGTCAGAATCCGGTGGCCGCCTGCTGGCCCAGACTTCTATTTGAAATACAGGGTGTAGGCGAACTCGTTCCCGCACTCAGGACAGGTCAGGTTATAACCGACAAAGAACTGGTCCTCGCGGTTGTAAACAATCTCAGTGTCTTGACTGATCTTGTAGTCACATCGGGGACAGCTAACGCCCACCAGTTCCTTGGGGAGACTCCCGACCCGGGTTTCCGTCTCATCGTCCTTCTTTTCTTCCTTTTCACCCATAGGATCCTCTGTTCAGTCTCCTGGCGAAATCCTTAGGGCATCACCTTCAGGTCGATCACCCTCTGGATCTCCTCGTCCGTCCACCAGTGCCGCATCATTCCCTCAGGAGAGCCCATGTACTCTTTGGTTGGCTTGATGCCGTAGCTGTCCCACTTCTTGTTGACGTCCAAGCAGATCTGGGAAGCTGGCCGTGTGCTGGGAGGGAACTTGAGAGGAATTCCCTTACCCACTCCTTCTGTCCCCCAGATCTCCCGGGGCGCCCAGTGGTAGGGCCGGGTGGCGTCGATGAGCATGTGATCCTGAAATCCCTTATCTTCAGGTGGGACTCTCGGGTCGAGCCTGGAGCCCCGGTGTCTCTTCCAGATATGGATGTCTTCGCCGGGCGCGACTCGCCAGGCGATGGACCAGTTGACCTGCTCCGAGTTCCAGGGATCGATGTCCTCGTCCACCACAATGATGTACTTATAGGCCCAGATGGTGGCTTTGGAGCCCCACAGTGCACTGGCAATGATCTCCGCGTGGCCTTCCACCAAGGGCCTGACCGAGACCACGCAGGTGGCATAACCACAAGAGTCCAGGGGCATGGCCACATCCTGGATTCCCTTGATGGAGTTCCGCTCCAGGATGTCCCAGGCGTAGACGGAATGGCCGATGGCCAGCGTCATATGGTCCTCATTGATGGGATGGCCTTCAAGCGTACCCCGGAAGATGGGATCGTTGCGGTAGGTAATGGCCTTGCATCGGAAAACAGGCTTGGGACCGGGGATATTGCCATAGTAACCCGGGTATTCCCCACAGGGTCCCTCCATCTTTCGCTCCTTGGGGTGAATGGTTCCCTCCAGCACAATCTCGGCGTTGGCCGGCACGTGCAGATCCACCGTTTCGCAGGGCACCACGTCGATGGCCTCACCCCGAATGGCACCGGCGATCTCCATCTCATTCAGGGGATCTACGGTGGGGATACAAGACATGAAGCCCAGGGCGGGTTCCTGCCCGATGACCACGGCCACCTCCATAGGCTTGTCTTCTTCGAGCTGCTTATAATAGTGCTCTCCGATATGCTGGCTGGCGGGGTCGAGCTGGATACCGGTCTCTGTGTTGCAGTCCATCATCATCATCCGGTAGGTTCCGCAGTTCACCCAACCTGTTTGAGGGTCCTTGGTGATCACCGTGTGAAAAGTCCCCACCAATCGCCCGCCGTCTCGCTGGTTCCAGTGAGGGATGGGTAAGATCTCCAGGTTGATATCGTCTCCCAGGAGTATGTTGTCCTTGACGGGGCCAGTTTTCACGATCCTGGGAGGGATGTGCTCGGACCTGTCGTTGATGCGCCGCTTTAACATCTGGATAATCTCGGCGCGAGAGGTGTTTCGAGGATCCATGCCGAACATCATGGCCGTGCGGAACCAGGATCGAAAGGTACCGGCGAAGAGCTTGTTGATGGCCGGGGACTGGTAGTCCTTGATGTTTTCAAAGAGAATGGCCGGGGAGGCATCGCCGTGGATGTCCCACGTCCTTCGCAAGATGGTGCCGATCTCAAACTTCCAGTCGACCTGTTCTGTGACTCGAGCGACCTGGCCCTCCGCTTCCAGGGCCGCGATCCACTCTCGTAGGTCCTTAAAGGCTACGCGCCTATCCTTAGGAACGCCTTTCAGTTTGGGTGTCGTTGCTCCACTGGCCATTTCATCCTCCTTTTAAAATTCCGAGGCACAGTCCATTGAGTTGGCACAGTGTAGCAGATTCAAAGTCGCGGCAACATCCCTCAACCAAATTTCTCACATCGAGGAAATAAGGACTTGAGACTACCGATGAGAGGGTCTATGAT
>JACZQQ010000056.1 GCA_022545645.1 Acidobacteriota bacterium
TAAATCTTCTTGACTTCCAATAGAATCATTAACTCGCGGATCGAATTCGACGGGAGACTTTCAAAGTTCTCTACTTGAGTTTCTGGCCTTTTGACCGTTTTGATAGGAAATCAGGAATGCCCATTCCGAGAGATGGGTAACAAATTATACCGGACACATGGGTAACACCTTTAGGCTTCTTTTGGGAGGTGCCCAGAGATGCCATGGAAGGAGACCTGTGTGATGGACGAGAGAATGAGATTCATAGCGAGGCTGTTGGATGGGGAGTCCATGAGCCGTCTGTGTGAGGAGTTTGGGATATCCAGAAAGACGGGCTACAAGATTTGGAACCGCTATCAGAACACCGGCGCTTACGCCCTTGTGGATCGGAGCCGGAAGCCCCATCGCTTCGGAAACCAACTGCCCGAACAGCTGGAACGGACCCTGCTCAAGCTTAAGCGAGAGAAGCCGTATTGGGGAGCTCCCAAGATTCGGGCGCTCCTGATCCGTAGGTTTCCGAATTTACGGCCGCCTGCGGTGAGCACAGTTCACGCGGTTCTGGCTCGCAACGGCCTGGTGAACTGCAGAAAACGGCGACGGTTCAAGGCAGAGGGAACTCGATTGTCCACCAGTCAGAATCCCAATGACCTTTGGTCTGCCGACTTTAAAGGGGAGTTCATGCTGGGAGACAAACGCTACTGCTATCCTCTTACCGTGAGCGATCACGCCAGCCGTTATCTGCTCGCCATCGAGGCTCTCGACAGTGTTAAGGAAAGGGGTGCTTTTCCCGTATTCGAGAGAACCTTTCAAGAGTTGGGTCTGCCGGCAGCGATGCGCACGGACAACGGAGTCCCTTTTGCATCGCCCAACGGATTGTTTGGACTCAGTCGACTGGCAGTCTGGTGGCTCAGGCTGGGAATCCGAATCGAGAGGATCAAGCCCGGCCATCCCGAGCAGAACGGAAGGCATGAGCGCCTTCATCTGACCCTCAAGAAGGCCACGGTCGTTCCCGCTGCAAACAACCTCCTTCAGCAGCAAGAGAGGTTTAATGCCTTTCAGGCGGAGTACAATACCGAGAGACCCCATGAGGCCCTGGGCATGAAGTATCCGGCCGAGGTCTATACTCCCGCACCCCGTCCCTACCGAGGAATCGGGCGCGTCGAGTACCCCATGCACGATCGCACCGTGACGGTCACCAGCTGCGGCAGGATCTGTATGAAAGGCAAGAAGATCAACTTGAGCACGGTGTTTGCTGGTCAAGATGTTGGAATCAAAGAGGTCAACGAAAAAATTTGGCTGGTGTCGTTTATGGAATACGACCTCGGATACTTTGACGAAGACAGCAGAAGGTTTGAACCTTTAAAGAACCCTTTTGGTGCAAAAGTGTTACCTATGTCTTCGGAATAAACTGTAACCTATGTGTCCGGAATGCACCGAAGTTCCTTTGGTGGGCCTAGATGGATTCGAACCATCGACCTCACGCTTATCAGGCGTGCGCTCTAACCGAGCTGAGCTATAGGCCCACATCGTGAGTGGAGGTGAAGTATAAGCCAAGGGTGCCCTTGAGTACAAGGTTGCAGCGGGTTGACAACAGGGTCCCTATCCTGAAATATTCCATGACGATCTGGGGAAAAGCTGAGCTCTCTTTGAGGATGCAACGTGAAGGTACAGTATCGGTTTGCCATTGGAATTCCCGCTTTTCTGGTACTCATTCAGTTCCTGGGACCGGGGAAAACCAATCCTCCCATCGACCCGTTGCGAACGGTTCAAGCCCACCTCAAAGTGACTCCCGAAGTCAGTGCCGTTTTTGAGCGGGCCTGCCAGAACTGTCACTCTCATAAGACGGTCTGGCCCTGGTACAGCAAGGTGGCTCCCGTTTCCTGGTTTGTCATCGATAACGTCAACTTTGGGCGCAGGCTTATGAATCATTCCGACTGGGCCCAATACGATCGGGAAGAGGAGACTCACCTGTTGGAGGAGATGTGTGAGCTGGTCACCCAGGGTGAGATGCCCCTTCTTCCCTATCTGTGGATGCATGATGAAGCTCATCTGGAAGAGCAGGATATCCGGGTGATCTGTGAGTGGACGGAAGGGGAGAGGATGCGCCTCATGAATGAAGAGTGAATGCTGCACTCCCACGCTCCGGAGAAGGGCTATTTGAGAATGAGTACCTGTCTTTCCTGGAAACGAACCCTTTCTTCACACACCAGCTTGAGAGCCTCCGGGTAGATCTGATGCTCCTGCTCCAAGATACGAGCTGAGAGAGTTTCCTCCGTATCCTCATCCAGGACCGGGACCGAGCGCTGCACGATGATGGGACCGTGATCCAGTTTCTCGTCCACAAAGTGGACCGTGCAGCCGCTCACCTTGGCCCCCCACTCCAGAGCCTGTTTTTGGGAGTGCAGGCCGGGAAAGGCGGGAAGCAGCGAGGGATGAATGTTGAGGATCTGCCGAGGGTACTGCTGGACGAACCAGGAACTCAGGAGCCGCATGAAGCCGGCCAGACAAATGACGTCTACCTGGCGGGCTTTCAGCTCTTTGACCACCTGACGGTCATAAGCTTCCCGCTTAATCCCTGCCGAGGGAACGCAGACGGTCTCATAGTTGCGCTCCCGGGCGTGGGTTAGACCCGGGGCATCGGGCTTGTTGGAGACGACCAGAACAATACGGGCTGGAATTTTGCCTGCTGTAATGGCATCGGAAAGGGCCAGAAAGTTGGACCCACAGCCGCTCAGTAAAATGGCGACGTTTTTCACCGGTACCGAACCTTTCCGGAACCGTCGGTGATTTCACCGATCAAGTAGAATTGCTCGTCACGGGCGGCTAGAAAGTCCTGCACCCTTTGGGCCCGCTCCTCGGCAACCACCAGAATCATTCCCATCCCCATGTTAAAGGTTCGGTACATTTCCTCGGTCTCCACCTTTCCTCGCTCTCGAATGAAGCGAAAGATGGGAAGAATCTCCCAGGTTCCCCGCTGGATGACGGCGTCTAAGTGATCGGGCAGGACCCGGTCCAGATTCCCCGTGATCCCTCCGCCGGTGATGTGGGCCAGCGCTTTGAGATCATCGCTCTGAATCAGTTCCTTGATGACGGGCAAATAGTTGCGGTGAGGGGTCAGCAACTCCTCACCCACCGTCTTGCCCAGCTCCTCCAGGTGGCTGTCGATGGTGAGTTTTTCCTGCTCGAAGAAGAGTTTTCGAACCAGGGAATATCCGTTGGTGTGAAGTCCCGAGGAGGCAAGACCGATCAGGACGTCCCCCTTCTTGACCTGACCCCATTCCCGGACCTTGGATTCATCGGCCAGACCCACGATAAACCCCACCAGATCGTATTCCCCGGCTTGATAAAAATCGGGCATCTCGGCCGTCTCTCCACCCAAAAGAGCACACTCGGATTGGGAACAGCCCTGGGCTAATCCCTGGACGATCTGCTCGATCACCTCAGGTTCCAGTTTGCCGGTTCCGATGTAGTCCAGGAAGAAGAGGGGAAAGGCCCTTTGAACCAGAATGTCGTTGGTACAGTGGGAGACCAGGTCGATCCCCACGGTATTGTGAATGCCGGTTAGAAAGGCGATCTTGAGTTTGGTCCCCACCCCATCGGCACTGGAGACCAGCACCGGTTTTTGAAGGTTGCTCCAATCGGGACGGTAGAGTCCAGCGAAAGCCCCGATATCGCTCAATACCGCGGAATTGAAGGTGGATCGGGCCAGCTCTTTGATGCGTTCCTTGGCCTGCTTGGCGCGATCGATATCCACGCCACTGTCGCGGTAGGTGAGACCCGAGTCCTGAGTCATGAGCGCCTACGGGGTTCCAAGTTCCAGGTTTTGAATTTCGAATTTCAACCTGTCTTCTGGTCTGCGGTCTGCGGTCTGTTGTCTGTTGTCTGTTGTTCTGTCTCTTCTGTCTCCTGTCTCCGATCCTCCACCCCCTGTCTTCGATCTTCGGACGTTTCCAGGTCGAAGAGACTCTGTTGAGGAGTCTCCAGAGAAATGGAGATGGGGTATTCGGCATCAAAGCAAGCGCTGCAGAAGTTCTGCTCATCGGAAACCGCTTCCTTCATCCCCTCAAGAGAGAGATAGGCTAGGGTGTCGGCTCCGGTGAAGTCGCGGATCTCCTCCACGACCTTATTGGCTCCGATCAGCTCATCATTGGTGGGGGTGTCGATTCCGTAGTAGCAGGAAGAGATGGTGGGAGGGGAGCTGATCCTCAAATGGACTTCTCGAGCACCGGCGGATCGAACCATCTCAACGATCTTGCGACTGGTGGTTCCCCGGACGATGGAATCGTCGATCAAAATCACTCTTTGATTCTCCAGGAGTTCCTTGACGGGATTGAGCTTGATCTTGACGCCGAAATGGCGGATGGACTGTTTGGGTTCAATGAAGGTGCGGCCCACATAGTGATTGCGGATCAAGCCCAGTTTGAAGGGGATGCCCGATTGATCCGAGTACCCCAGAGCTGCGGTCATGCCCGAGTCGGGGACGGGAACCACCAGATCTGCTTCCACGGGACACTCTCGTGCCAATTGTCGTCCCATCTGGTAACGGCTCTGGTGAACACTCTTGTTAAAGACCGTGCTGTCGGGACGGCTGAAGTAAACGTGCTCGAAGATGCAGTGGGCATGTCGAGGGGCTGGTGGGAGGAAACTGGATTGAAGTTGGTCCTTCTCAATTTTCAGAATTTCTCCGGGAGCGACGTCTCTGATGTACTCCGCCCCGATCAGGTCAAAAGCGCAGGTCTCTGAGGCCAGCGTGTAGGACCCATTCATGCGGCCCAGACAGAGCGGACGAACCCCGAAAGGATCTCGAATGGCGTAAAGCCGGTCCGTGGTTTGGATCACCATGGAATAAGCGCCCTGTACTTGATAGAGAACCTCTTGAAGGGCCAGGTCGAGATTTTGGGTGGAGCAGCGGGCCAGAAGATGCAGGATGACCTCGGTATCGCTGGTGGTTTGAAAGATGGCTCCGTCGGCCTCCAGCTTGTGGCGAAGACGCACGTTGTTGATGAGGTTTCCATTGTGGGCTAAAGCGATGGGTCCACGCCAGGACTCGGAGACAATGGGTTGAGCATTGGCTAGAGAGCTGTCCCCGGCTGTCGAATAGCGGACGTGTCCAATGGCGGAATTTCCCGGCAGTCTGCTGAGTGTCTCATCATCGAAGACATCGGCCACATAGCCCATCCCTTTCTCCTGGTAGAGCCGTGATCCATCGGTGCTGATGATTCCGGCAGACTCCTGTCCCCGGTGCTGAAGCGCATAGAGGCCTAGATAGGTGTGTCGGGCCGCGTCCGGGTGAGAGGCGATCCCAAACACTCCGCATTCGTCGTGAAACTTATCTTCCGGATATTGGTTGCTCAATGTTCAAACACTCCATCCAGAAAGCTATTCCATACCTGGAATATACGTGTAATGGGAACGGAGATCAAAGATTGCTCATTGACGGAGACCTGAAAAATCTCATCCGTCACTTCTCCCAGCTTATGGACGTCAAGATCGGAAACCCTTTTCAGGAATTCTTCTTCCTTTTCTTTTTTTACCGAAACCACGATACGACTGGGGCTCTCGCTCAAAAGATAGTGATCCGGGCGCAGCGGGGTGGAAGCTTCCATGGTAAGTCCAAGGCTGCGTGGGAAGCAGCATTCGGCCAGGGTCAAAAGAAGGCCGCCCTCGGAGACGTCATGAGCCGACTCAATATATTCCAGAGCGATCAAATCCAGAAGCTTGTCCTGAAGGGCTTTTTCCTGATTCAGGTCGAGAGCCGGGCAGGGTCCGCTAAGGGGCAGTCCCAGGTGCTCCAGATAGGCACTGCCACCCAGTTCTGCTCGCGTTTCTCCCAACAGATAGACGGGATCTCCCACATTTTGAAAGGAAGACTCCCGGATCTGCTTCAGGTCCTCCAGCTTCCCCACGATTCCCAGTATGGGGGTGGGGAGGATGGCAGCCCCGTTGGTTTCATTGTAAAAACTGACATTGCCGCCGGTAATAGGGGTGGCAAAGACTTCACAGGCCTGGCCTATGCCTTCCACGCTCTCGATGAATTGCCACATCACCTCCGGATTTTCCGGGCTGCCGAAGTTCAAACAGTTGGTGGCGCCCAGGGGGCGGGCTCCGCAGCAGACGACATTGCGGCAGCTTTCGGCCACTGCCAGCATGGCACCCATTCGGGGATCCAGATAGGTGTAACGGCTGTTTCCATCCAGGCTCACGGCCAGTCCACTTGACGTTCCCTTCAAACGAAGCACGGCCGCATCGCTTCCCGGCAGAATGGCGGTATTGGTTTGAACCATGTGGTCATACTGCTGAAAGACCCAGCGGCGGCTGCACAGGTGAGGGGAGCTCACGATTTCCTGAAGCAGGGTGTTGTAATCGGAAGGCTCCGGAAAATCCAGATCCTGCCAGCGGGGAAGCTCGTCCAGATAGGCCGGTCTTTGAGCGGGACGGTCGTAGAAGGGTGCCTCCTCACTGAGGGCCTTGTTGGGCATCTGGGCGATCTTGCTTCCCTGATCGTAAACGGTCAGGTCGTGGCCCTCACTCACTTCTCCGATGACCACGGCATCCAGATCCCATTTGCGAAAGATTTCCAGGACCTCTTCCTGACGTTCCTTTTCGGCAACCAATAACATCCTCTCCTGGGATTCCGAAAGCATGATCTCGTAGGGAGTCATCTTTTCTTCGCGCTGGGGAACACGAGCCAACTCAATCTTCACGCCCACCTCCCCACGGCTCCCCATCTCGCAGGTGGAACAGGTCAGACCGGCTCCCCCCATATCCTGGATTCCCACCACGGCTCCGGTTTTCATGGCTTCCAGACAGGCTTCCAAAAGAAGTTTCTCCATGAAGGGATCGCCCACCTGGACGTTGGGCCGCTTGGACTCAGCGTCTTCGCTGAATTCCTCTGAAGCCATGGTGACGCCGTGAATGCCGTCGCGTCCCGTCTTGGCTCCCACATAGATGAGGGCATTGCCCACTCCGGAGGCCTGGGCTAAAAAGATCTCATCGGCGGCGGCGATGCCCAGGCAAAAGACATTGACCAGGGGATTGTGACTGTAGGTTTCTTGAAACTGGATCTCCCCTCCCACGGTGGGAATGCCGATGCAGTTGCCGTAGCCGGCGATTCCGGCCACCACCCCTTCCATGATCAATTGGTTGGCGGTGTCCTCTAAAGGTCCAAAGCGCAGGGAATTCAGGAGGGCAATGGGTCTTGCTCCCATGGTGAAAATGTCGCGAATGATTCCCCCCACTCCCGTTGCCGCTCCCTCAAAAGGCTCGATGAAGGAGGGGTGATTGTGCGATTCCATCTTGAAGACGGCCGCTAATCCGTCTCCGATATCGATGACACCGGCGTTCTCACCCGGTCCCTGGAGTACTTGCGGGCCCTGGGTGGGAAGCTTTTTCAGGTGCAGTCGGGAGCTCTTGTAGCTGCAGTGCTCCGACCACATCACCGAGAAGATGCCCAGCTCGGTGAGATTGGGTTCACGTCCGAGGCGCTTTCGGATCTGCTCGTATTCTTCGGTGGTCAGGCCGTGGCTTTCGATGAGATCGAGAGTAATTTCCACTTCAGTGGACCCTGTTGATGATGGAGTTGAAGATGAAACGGCCGTCTTCGGAACTCAACAGAGCTTCCGAAGCCCGTTCGGGATGGGGCATCATGCCCATCACGTTGCCCTGACGGTTCACGACACCGGCGATGCTGTCCATGGAGCCGTTGGGATTGGCTTCGGGAATGACGTCTCCTTGGGCATCCGAGTAGCGGAAGATAATCTGCTGGTTTGCCTGAAGCTCGGCCAGTTCCTGTTTCGAGATAAAGAAATTCCCTTCGTTGTGGGCAATCGGGATTTTCAAGACCTGTCCTTCCTGGCAAGCGTTGGTGAACGGGGTTTGATTATTTTCCGTGCGCAGCCAGACGTGCCGGCAGACGAACTTCAAACCGGCATTTCGCAGCATCACTCCGGGCAGGAGTCCGGCCTCCTGCAGGATTTGAAAACCGTTGCAGATCCCCACCACCAGTTTCCCTTCCTGGGCGTGCTGGCGCACGCTCTCCAGGATGGGGGAGAACTTGGCGATGGCCCCGCAGCGCAGGTAATCTCCGTAAGCGAAGCCCCCTGGAAGGATGACCGTGTCCACGTCCTGCAAATCGGTATCCTGGTGCCAGAAAAAGACCGTCTCCTGTCCCAACACCGACTTGAGCACGTGGTGGGTATCGTGATCGCAGTTTGAGCCGGGGAAAATCACGACTCCGAACTTCACGCAATATCCTCAATCTCGAAGGTTTCGATGATCGGATTGCAGAGGACGTCTGCAGCGATTTGTTCCACCCGCTGGCGAACGGCACTCTCGTCCTTCATGCCGTTGATCTCGATCTCAAAGTACTTTCCCTGACGCAGTTCTGTGACCTCATGGCCCATCTTGTTGAGGGACCGTTGAATGGTCTGACCCTGAGGGTCCAGAACTCCGTCTTTTAAGCGAACAATAACTTTGGCCTTCATCCCGCCGATCACGCAGATTGTCTCGGATTTTTCGCAGATTGCTTTGACCCCGAACGCTGACTGGGATCTGCGAACTCCCCGAAGCGCTATTGTATCACCAGCCCTGACTATTCATAAACTGGCTGCTGCAGGGGCGGGATCATCCGTCCGGACTGCGCGACCCGCTTGCGGGTCACGTGTCTTGCCAGGTTGTCACTGCGTGACAAGAACCCATGCATAATCCGGGTTAGAGAGACTCTTTGCTTCTTGAAATCCTCCTCGGTAGTTGCTACCGTTCTTGGCAAGCAAGCACAAATAGTGTTTCTTAATTAAGGAGACAACCATGGCTGACTTGGAAAAAATGAAAGAAGCGAAAGAGTTCTACTCGGATATCCCCATGGAAAATAAGCCTTTCTTTTTACGGGGCTCCAACTCGCTGGACTGGGGAATGCAAAATCGCTTCTCGCGTATCTTCAATCCCGAATCAGGACGCACCGTGATGTTGGCCATCGACCATGGTTATTTCATGGGGCCCACCACCGGTCTGGAGCGGGTGGATATCAAGATCCTTCCCATCCTGGGTTCCTGCAACGCTCTCATGCTCACTCGGGGCATGCTTCGAACCACCGTTCCTTCCAGTTTTGGTGGAGGCGTAGTGCTTCGAGCCAGCGGTGGTCCCAGCATCTTAAAAGAGATTTCCAACGAACACATTGCCGTGGCTGTGGAGGACGCCCTTCGATTGAACGTGGCTGCCGTAGCCGTTCAGGTCTTTATCGGTGGAGAGTATGAGACTCAGTCCGTCCATAACATGACCACCCTGGTGGATCTGGGGAACCGGCATGGTCTCCCCGTCCTGGCCGTGACGGCTGTGGGTAAGGACATGAATCGAGACGCCAAGTATCTGCGCCTGGCTTGCAGAATGTGTGCGGAATTGGGTGCCCATTTTGTCAAAACCTACTACGTCCCGGATGGCTTTGAAACCGTGACCTCCTCCTGTCCCGTCCCCATCGTCATGGCCGGCGGCAAAAAGTTGCCTGAGTTGGATGCTTTGACCATGGCTTACAATGCCGTGGATCAGGGAGCAGCAGGGGTGGATATGGGAAGAAACATCTTCCAGTCCGATTCGCCGGAAGCCATGATCCAGGCGGTAGGAGCTGTCGTCCACCAAGGGATGAAACCTCAGCAGGCCTATGAGTTGTACCAGAGCTTAAAGAACGACAAGAAACAGGTGGAAGTTGCGCCTTAATGTCAGCCACCAACTTTGAGCTTCTTCGCCAGCTCTCTCCCACCCTCAGTGTAGGTGTGCTTGCCGCCGACTTGATGAAGTTGGGCTCGGAAGTCTCCCTGCTGGAACAAACCGATGTGAAGCTGGCCCACGTTGATGTCATGGACGGGTGTTTCACGCCCATGATGACGGTGGGTCCCCCCTTCGTGAAGGCCCTGAAGACCCCTTTGCTGAAAGATGTCCATTTGATGATCCAGGACCCACTGGAGAAGGTGGATGAGTACGTGGCTGCCGGGGCGGATGTGATCACGGTCCATGCTGAATCGGGAACCCACATCCACCGTGTGTTTCAGAAACTGGGTCAAATGAGCAACGCCAACGATCCCGCCCGGGGACTGGTTCGAGGGGTTGCGCTCAATCCCGGAACTCCTTTGGCCGTTCTTAAACCCCTGATCGATGAGGTGGAGCTGATCATGCTTTTGGGCATCAATCCGGGTTGGGGCGGGCAGAGCTTCATCCCTTCCACCTTCGCTCGAATCGAAAAGGTGAAGGGGATGATCGCAGAAGCAGAGAAGGACATTCTGGTCTGTGTCGATGGTGGCGTTACCCGGGATAACATCACCGAGCTGGCCACTGCAGGAGTGGATATCGTGGTCACCGGAAGTGCGGTGTTTGACGGCAAGAATCCCGTTGAGAATGCCCAATTCATGCTGGACAACTTACGAGCTCACGCCCATAGTTAAGCGATCGATGAAAAGCAGCTGGTCCGATAAGAAGGCGGGTGAATTTGTGTCGCAATATGCGGCCCAGTGGGGGGAGGATCTGGCCTACCGAACCTACTCGGCCAGGCTACTGGGTGCTGAGAAAAGCCTGGTTCTCCATGGCGGGGGCAACACCTCGGTCAAGGGTCAGTACACCAACCTTCTGGGAGAAAGCCTTGAATCCGTCTTCGTGAAGGCCTCCGGGTACGATCTCTCCGTGATCGAACCTCAGGGTCATCCGGCCCTGGATCTGGACTACCTGAAACGACTGCGAGAGTTGACGGAGCTTTCCGATGAGGCCATGGTCCGGGAGATCCGAACTCATCTTTTGGACTGTGAGTCTCCGACCCCTTCGATTGAAACTCTGGTCCACGCCTTCATTGCCAAAAAATTCATGGATCACACTCATGCCGATGCCATCCTGGCTCTCACCAATCAAGCGGATGGCCAAAGGGTGGTGAAAGAAGCCCTGGGAGAGGATGTCATTGTTCTGGATTACGTGAAGCCCGGGTTCCAGTTGGCCCAGGCCACGGCGGCAGCGATGGAAGCCCATCCCGGGAAGCGGGCCATGGTGTGGATGCGACATGGATTGCTCACCTGGGGGGATACGGCACAGGAGTCTTACCAGAGCACCATCGAGCTGGTGAGTCAGGCGGAAGAATATGTGGCCCAACAGGCATCCAACTCTCTAAAGGTGACCGTCTCCACACCGCTGAAGAAGGCCGAGCAAAGGTGGGTCCAGGTGGCCCCTCTTCTGAGGGGGCTACTGGCTGAGCCCAACGAAGTCGATCAAACTTACCGACGCATGATCTTAAGGCCTTTGATCAGCAAGGCGACTCTCGATTTCGTGGATTCGGACCGGGGCAGGGAACTGGCCTTAAGCCCGCCTCTTACTTCCGATCATCTGATTCGAACCAAAGCCTTTCCTGTGTGGATTGACTCACCCGCCTACGATGAGCCCTCCCAGTTGCGAGATCAGATAGCCGGTGCCATCCAGGAGTATCGCACCTCCTACCAGAATTATCTGGATCGAAACCGGGCACAGTCGGAAACCGTCTCCACTCGCTTTGATTCCGCTCCTCGGGTCATTTTAATGCCGGGTCTGGGTGCGGCCTGCTCCGGCAAGGATGTTTTTGCCGCTAATGTCTGTCGCGACATCACGGCTCAAACCCTCGAGGTGAAGGCCAGAATCGGAGCTATGGGCGATTATGAAAGCCTGAGCGAAAGCGAGTGTTTCGCCATGGAGTACCATACCCTGCAGCACAAGAAACTGGAGGGAAGTGAGCTTCCTTTGAGCCGGCAGGTGGCGGTGGTGACGGGGGCTGCAGGGGCCATCGGTTCCGGACTCAGCCGGGTCTTTTTGGAGCAGGGCTGTCACCTAGCCGTGACCGATTTGCCCGGCAAGAGGCTGGATGATCTGGTGAAGGAACTGCAATCCCGATTCGGCGAGCGGGTCCTGGGGGTGCCTCTGGACGTCACCGATTCCAACTCGATCGCGGAAGGCTTCGCCAGCATAATTTCAACCTGGGGAGGACTGGATCTGGTCCTGGTGAATGCGGGCGTGGCTCTGGTTTCTTCGTTGGAAGAGATGGATGTGGAGGATTTTCGAAGAGTGGCCCGGGTGAACGTGGACGGGACCCTCCTGATGCTGGCCGCGGCGGGAAAGCATTTTAGGGCCCAGGGAACGGGTGGGGATGTAGTGGTCATCTCCAGCAAGAACGTCTTTGCGCCCGGAGCTCAATTCGGGGCCTACAGTGCCACCAAGGCCGCCGCTCACCAACTGGCACGAATTGCCAGCCTGGAATTGGCGGAGATCGATGTAAGAGTCAATATGGTTTCGCCCGACGCGGTGTTCTCGGAAGGAGAGCGCAAATCCGGTTTGTGGGCGGAGGTGGGACCCGAGCGCATGCGCAGCCGGGGACTGGATGAAAAGGGACTGGAAGACTATTACCAGAACCGCAATCTGCTCAAGGCCAAGGTTACAGCGGAACACGTGGCCAAGGCTGCCCTCTTTTTCTGCACTCGCCAAACCCCCACCACGGGGGCCACGATCCCGGTGGATGGGGGGCTGCCGGAGGCTACGCCGAGGTGACCGCAGACCGCTGACTGCGGTCTGCGGAAATTCAAAATTCAAAATTCCAAATTCCAAATCGCCGGCCGGAGGCCGGAAATTCCAAATCTCAAATCGAACTTGGAACCTGACACCTGGAACGC
>JACZQQ010000057.1 GCA_022545645.1 Acidobacteriota bacterium
ACAGACCCGGGAAACCAGGTTATCGTCAGGATTTCCCGTAAACACTCCGGTTTCAAACTCGGTCTCCAATCGGGGATTGGGTCGCTTTTCCGCCTGCTGCTGCCCGGCCTTCAGAACTTCTATTTGCTCCAATCGGGCCTGGTAAAGCTGATTATTTTGGGCTTGAGCCAGGGCTTCCTGAAGGGTCAGATTCTGCTGCGCACTCAGCGGAAAGATGGCAGAGATCAGAACCAGCCAAAAGCAGGTGAACTGTCCTTGAAAACCGAAATCTGTCAAATCGTTCATCATTGTTTTAGACCTGTGTTTTCTAGAATTGATCTTTATTGATCTGGGGCTATTCGGAGGATTCCCCGAAGAACCAAACTGTCCATTTCCCCATCGCTAAGCCCGATTTCAGTCAATATTTCGCGACCGTGCTCGCCCAGCTGCGGGGGTGGTCCTGCAATACCCTTAGGGCCCAGAGAGAAATTAATGGGCAGGCGGGGCAAACGCACCGTGGGTTCCTCTGTATTCGGTAGATTAATTTCCTGAAGCTGTTCCATGGCTGCCAGCTGGGCATCGTTGAGTAATTCCCCCACTCCCTGGACCGGACTGACGGGAACCCCATACTCATCGAACCTTTTCAACCACTCCTGGGTAGGCGATTCTTTCAGGACCGATGCCATTTCCTCACCCAGTTGCTCACGATTCTCCAGGCGGTCGCTGTTGGTGGCAAAGCGCGAATCCTTGGTCCACTCGATATGGTCGAGGGCCATACACAACCGGGCAAAGAGACGATCCGTGGATACGCCGATCAGCAGTCGACTATCGGCGGTTGGGAAATCACCATAGGGCGCAAATGCGGGGTGACAGGTTTCGTGTAGCACCGGATCCTGACCCGTAAACTGGCGATAGAGCAAGGGGTAGGTCATCCAGGTCACGCCGGTTTGGAACAACGAACTCTCGATCTTTTGTCCCTGGCCCGAGCGCTGACGCTCGAATAATCCTGCCATGATACCCAGAGCCGTCCACATCCCACTGCCCATGTCCAGAAGGGGAACTCCAACCTCCAGGGATGGATGATCGGACCCACCCGTCACACTGAGGATTCCGGTGCGTGCCTGCAGGAGCGCGTCATAACCGGACTTCTCGTGATCGGGACCTCGTGAACCGTAGGCGGACAAGGACACGTAGAGAACATCGGGCCGCACCGCCCGCACAGCATTCTCATCCAAACCCAATTCAGTCGCCTTCCAGCCCACAAAGTTTTCCACCAGGACATCACACCCTTTGACCAAACGGAGAATGAGGTCTCGCCCCTCAGGCTGGGCCACATCCAGGGCCAGCGAACGCTTTCCCCGGTTGATGGCTACAAAGTAGGCTCCCCACTCACCTTTGTGGGGACCCATAGCACGCATCGGGTTGCCCTTTTCCGGATGTTCGACTTGAATGACGTCCGCACCCATGTCGGCCAGGATCATGGTGGCGGATGGTCCCGCAATATTGGTGCTCAGGTCGAGTACGCGAATCCCGGTAAGAAGGTCCGTCAACTCGTTAGTGCCTCGCGGAAGAAGTGAGAATAGCAGCTCGGTGCATCTATAGGCGAGTATACACGAGCACTAATGAGCATGCTGGCGATCGGGCCTGTCCATATCTCCGAACTCTTCCAGGCGTTGCCGAAGCGGATCAATCACCGCGGGGTCCTCTAGATTCAGTTGCTGGTAACTATAAAGCAAGCGTTCGAGCGCATCCTTCTCCACATGATTATAGCCATCAATCTCATGGGAGTGGCGAATATCCACTTCCCGAATGAACTTGAGACTCTGTTCCAGATGATCACGAGCCAGGTCCCATCGCTCCTGCTTGGAGTAGACGATCCCCAGGTTGTAGAGGGCGCGACCCTCCCCCAACGGATCTCCCGCCTTTCGGGACAGGGTTAAGGTCCGCTCGAGCGCTGCCTCTGCGGATGGGTAACGATTCTGCATGATTCCCACGTATCCTACATTCAGCCAGGCGTTGGCTTCCCAGATCAGGTTTTCGATCTCTGCCGCCGATTGAGCAGCTTCACGCGAATGCGTCAGTGCTTGATCATAATGGCCCAGATGCAGATGGGCCGTTCCTAAATTGAAGAGGGCAAGAGTGTACTTGACTCGATCACCAATCTCCCGGGCAAGCTGCAGAGCGATCTCGCAATCGGCTAGTGCGGCTTCCGGCATTCCTTGTCCCAGGTGAGCATAAGCACTGGAGAGATAGGTGGAAAACAGAAAGGACCGATCTTCCAGCTGCCGAGCGGTGCTTCGCACCGACTCGATCAAGGACAGGGCTTCCTGGAACTCGCCGTCATTGAGCAGTTCGGTCGCTTGAACTCGATCTCTTCGTGCCTCGAAACGTCTTTGAAAAGTATCGTCTCCGCTTGCCTCCGCCACCACTCGACTCAGCTGCAACCCCTTCCCGAGAATCGCTTCGGAATATTGGACTCTACGCTGTTCGGGTTTGTCGCGCCAGGAGTGAATGGAGGAATCGAAGTCGGCAAGCAGCGTCTCAAGGGCAGCCTTGGCCTCTGCGGGTTGCTGTTGGATGGCTCCGTGCAACTCTTGCAAACGACCATCATCGAGATAATCCAGCCAGCGCGAGGTATTTTCCGTCTCTGCGGTCTGCAGAGTGAGCAGCAAGAAAAGCAGGGACAAGTGCATTGGAGGGCTCAAAGGGACCACTGAAGGTTCAATTGGAGGCTGAAGCTGCAATTTGGAACGGTATCCGGCGCTCCAGACGCTGGTCGGAAATCTGATCCTGAACCTCAAGGACCAGTTCGTATTCACCCGATTTCAGACCCGACAAGTCGAATTTGTGAACCAAATGAAGCCGCTCTCGGTTTTCAGCATTCATGTCGTCAATCTTCAACTGTTGGCTGATCACCTTCTGAGAATCTTTGATGATGTCCGCCAGACTCACCAAATAGCCTGATTTGGAGGAAGCATCGATCTCGAAATTCGAGAGTTGAAAGAAGATGAGAAGATCCTGATCCTCCTTAAAGATTCTAGAGACGTTCGGAAACACCTTTGCCGGCCCAAAGGGACTGGCCTGCCCCACCGCAGCGTCAAAGTCGATCCGGTCGGCCAGCACCACTGAGCTGATGGTCAGGTTTTCTTTGGACACACTGGGCAGGATAATGCCAACACTCTTGGTTCCCACCTTTTCACTGTTGGCGTCGTGAATGATGACGTCCAGCTTATAGCGGCCGGGTGCCAGCTGCATGGATTTCTGGTAGATCGACTTCTGGTCGGAATTCTCTGTGGACCCCAGGGTGTCTTTTGTACTTCCGATGGTTTCCTCAAAAACGTTGAGAATTCTCCCGTTGACAGCGCTGACTTGGCCATAGACGTCAATGACGGAACGATAGACGTCACCCTCCGCCGTGTAATCGAGGTATTTGTCTGGAATCATTATAGTTATCGGAACCAGGTAATTGTTCTCATCTACAGGGAAGTGGTGGACTTCCACTTCAAAGGGGAGCAGCTCATAACGAATGTTGGTCAGAACCTCGGGACGCCGGAAATCTGCGAAATCGATACTGGGTGGCCGCTGCAGGTTGGTCAGAGTCGTCAGTTTCTCAAAGGGTTGATCCTTGGCTCTGCCATAGCCAATCAGAAGCGGATTGGTCCAGGGCATGGGCGAGGTTTTCTTCACGATTCGATCCACACGGTTGGCCTGTCCCAGCATCTCCGCATCCGTCATTCCGCCACCGGGCATCCGTAACAACGCATCCTTGTCGTCATAGTTGGTGGTGAGACGGTACTCGCCGGTTAGGGTGTCATCTACAAATTCGATCTCGATATCATCACCGACGCCCTCCAGGTAACGGTACTCCCACCGCTCCCAGGGATAGGTGCTGGTGGATCCACCGCCCTCCCAGGAAGGCCGCTGATAATGGCCTCCGCTGGGATGGGCCTCAAGGCGATCGGGTGCACCGTACTTGATATAGATCATTCCCCGATCTGTTTTCCAACCCGGAATACCGGATGCAAAGCGCTCGTTGGCATATTGGAGACGCCGGTAATGTTCTTCTTTGAATTCGTTGTAACTGGATCTTGGAGAGGGATCACGCCGAGTCCAGAATTGCTCGATGAATCTTTCCTTCTCTTCGGTGGTCTGAAGCTTCTTGAAAACCGTCTTCTCATCGTCGGTGATGGTATAGAGCACATCTTCTTCGAGCCATTTTTTGAAATAATCCTCCATCTCCTCATCGTGCGACTGAGCCGTCATGGAGCCAACAAGCAACAGAGATACCCCGAAAAAATACAGGAAATTCTTTGTCATCTTTACCATTGTTTCTCGCTGCTCCTTGTCGTCTGAACGGTTACCTAATTTGTATAGATTATACACCAAATCAGGCAAATTATCATCTGGAGAGAGGAATTCGACCATGGGTTGTTTTAGGGTTGTTCGCCAGCAGACAGGACGCACAGACGAGACTGTCTCACAACCCCACTCTATTTCGGGTAAGGCCTGTGTGGGCGCACGGCTGTGCGCCCACAAACCCTTCTTTACCAATAGCTTATAGGGCGCACGGCCGTGCGCCCCTACACCAGAAACCTGGGTCAGCTGATTTCGACGAAATAGGGTATGGCATTGAGGGCCAGGCCCACGAAAATTAAGGTCAGGGATGAGAGGAGGAAAATCTGATAGTAGGGGACGTTGGTCTCCAGAGTCTTCTGTACGAACACCCCCTTTTCAATCTGGTCAATGGTTGTATAAGCGGTTTCCAGCTGGGCTTTGTTGCGGGCGTCGAAGTACTGCCCCCCTGAGTCGGTAATGGCCTGAATCAGCTGCTGGACTCTCTCTTTTCGAGTGATCTCAGCCCCCAACTCCACTCCAATCAGGTAGACACGATAGCCATAAAAGCGTGCCTCAGCCAGAGCATCGACGGGGTCTCTGCCATAGTTGTGCTCCCCGTCGCTGAAGACGACAATCACCTTGTTCTTGGTTTCCGGATCCTCTTCGCGTCGAAACAAGTCGATCGCCGTATCGATTCCTTCCCCAATGGCCGTCATCCCCTCACCGATCAGTATGGCGGGATCGATCATCCGAATATACTTTTCCAGGTAGAGGCGATCCGTGGTCAAAGGACTGACCACATAACTGTTTTCCGAGAAGGTGACCAAAGCCAGTCGATCTTCTTCTCTTTTGGACACGAAATCCAGCAGGGCGTTTTGGACAGCCTGCATGCGGGTCTCGGGTATGGGGAATTCTCTTCGATCCCCGCTAGCCCGCGCCTCGTACAATTCTCGATGTTCTTCCCATCCTCCCATCACCTCCTGCATGCTGGAGGAAAGGTCCACGACCAGAACGATGTCCAGTCCTTCCAGTTCAGTGATGCCTTCTTTGAAGGTGATGCGGGGTTCCATGAGAGCGATGCCGATGCCCAGCAGCCCAATGACCAGAAAGATTCGGGGAAGAAACCTCAGATAAGAAGGCTTCAGGAACGGCATGATGGGTTGGCTCACCAGGCTGTGGGCCAGGAAATGCTTTTTCTTCCTCCACTGGATGATAGCCAGCAAAAGCAAGACGCCGATCAGGATGTAAAGGACTTCAAATCGAGCAAAGGTCACGGTTGATCACACAATTTCTTGATTTCTTTCACATCCTGCCGAAAGGTGTCATTCCATCCGCCGCCGTTTTCCGGTGCATAGCGGCAGCTCTGCCCGTGCTCAAAAACTCGAACCAGCGCGTCGTTCTGGCTGGGGAGGAGCTGTTCCTGGCTCAATCTGGCAGCCAACTCCGGGTCGGTCAGACCCTGGGCTGGTATTTCCCAGAAATAATGAATGTACTTTTGAACCACTTTCTCCAGGTCTTGATACTGATTCTTCATCTCCACATTGTTGCTGGTCATACTCTTTTCCAACTGATCGAGTGAGAGCCAGCATTGGCGCAGAAATTTCTTTCGGCTCAACTGTCGCCTTCTGGCTTGCCAGTCGGGCACTTGTCTCCACACCCAAACTCCCAGTGGCAGGCTGCTCACCAGCAAGCCCGCCATTCCGGCCAGGAGGGGCACCCAGCTTTGCAGGGGGCCCGCAGGCGTGGGCAGTGATTCCTGAATCCAGGACTCCTCCACCGGCTGATTCAGTGTGCTTCTAACGGACATGGGCCAGGGTGGGATTTGCATTTCTGCAGTGGTGGGTTCGTTGGCTCCCGATGCACCACTCTTTCCGTAAGTGAAGATCCAACCAGGGATTTCCACCTGTTTGTCACCGATTTCGTAGTTGGCCAGCAAATAGTCGAAAACATGGCGGAGCTCTTCTCCCACTTCTTCAGTGAAGTGCTCCCTTTCAATCAAATAGAAAGGCTCGAAGCTGACATGTTCCTCGTCAAAGTATTCCGTAGCCACTTCCACATCTTGTGCCACCGTCACGGTTATCCGATAGTGGATGCGATCTCCAGGCCAGACCGAAGTCTGGCTGGTACTTGCCTCGATAGTAGGTTGGTCCTGGGAGGTCTCGTCCTGGGCGTTCACTAGGGAGGTGATGCCCACCATCAGTAACACGGCGATCAATCCATTTCTCATCATCTTTTCCTCATTAAGAACAAACTATAAAGTAACTCGTAAAAAGGTTCATCGGTCTTAATTTCCTGAAAGTCCAGGCCATATTGATAAAATTGCGTAATCAGGTCTCGACGCTGTTGTCTCAGATGTTCACTGTAGATCAACCGGTTCTTTCGAGACAACCGAATACATTGCTGTTGGCCTGTTTCCAGGTCTCGAAGGCGAAGATAGCCCTGTCCCTCAGGAAGTTCTGTCTCCAGAGGGTCGTTGAGTATAATGGGAATCAGGTCGTTTTTGGAAACGAGTTGTTTAAAGACGACTTCCTCGAACATATTCTCCTGAAAAAAGAAATCTGAGATCAGGAAAACGATACTCATTCTACTCAGGCGTTGGCGCAGTCGCTCCAGGGTCGGCATGATGCGGGTCGTCGTGTGCTTAGCGGGTGTGAAATCCCACAACCGGTTGAGCAAGGTCCACAAATGGGCCCTGCCCTTTTTCGGATCAATTTCTATTTCCACCTGATCGGTAAACCCCAGAAAACCGATGCGCATCTGATCGGACAAGGCAGAATAGGCCAGCATGGCCGTGATGTACAGTAGGAGCTCTTTTTTGGAATAGGCTCCCGTCACGAAATTCATGGAGTTGGATAAATCCGCTGCCACGAAAATGTCAATATCCTTCTCCTCATGGGTATTCTTGATGAGGGTATAGCCCATTCTGGCCGTCGCATTCCAGTCAATTTTGCGGGTGTCGTCCCCAAACTCGTACTTCTTGTGGTCCCAGAAATCATAGCCGTGTCCCTTGAGCAAACTGATATGGTTTCCCACCAAGGGATTACGAATCTTTTTTTTGGTGAAAAGCTCGATGTAATGGAGATTTTCTTCGATATTACCTGGGATCATCTTGCTGTGACCATCTTCGAGCCGTGATTATGCTTGATCCCGGCTACCCGAAGAAGGGGTATTCTACCTCCTGATCGGGATCCTGATTCGGATTGATATACACGAATTGACCGCCAATCATGGTCATGAATACCGGGATGTCCCTAATTTCCTCCTTGGGAACGGTGAGAATGTCTCTGCCCAGGACCACCAGATCAGCCAATTTCCCCACTTCGATGGAGCCTTTGAGGTTCTCCTCAAAGGTGGAATAGGCGGGGACGATGGTAGTGGCGCGGATGGCCTCTTCCAATGTCATCCGCTGCTCGGGTTGCAGCACCTTTCCCGATCTTCGCAATCGAGTCACCGAAGACCAGATGGTCAGCAGCGGACCAATGGGTTTTTGATCCGTTCCCGTCATAACCCGTATACCATTGTCCAGGTAGGTTCGGGTGGGGATAGGGCCATAGCGGCCTTCTGGTATCCGGTCCTCGGCGTCGTCAGCGGCTCTATAGAGACTACCCGTTTGTGGTTCCACCAGAACACCATATTTCTTGAGGGTTTCAATATTGCGTTGCGAGGGCCAGCGGGCATGGGTGATCACATGGCGAGCATCCTCGCGAGGAAATTCACTGTAGGCTTCCTCCAGCGCTTCGGTCACGACGTCGAAGGATTCACCGCTTCCGAGATGGATATACATCTGCCAACCTGCCTTTTGGGCAGCTCGAAAAATGGCCTTCACATTCTTCTCCGGCACCCGCATGCCTGACCCGTCCACACTGATTTTCAGGGTCCCGATGCGCAGCCGGTCATTGCGAAATCCAGGAGCAAAAAGGAGGCTGTCCAGAAAGGCCAGATTCTCCTCCAGCGTCTGGACCCGGATGGGCATTCGAATCATGGCGTTGATTCGAACCGTCAGCTCTCCACGGGCACTGAGGCGTTGATAGGCCTGCAGTCCAGGCTGATTGTCCATCGCCTTTCCGATGTTGGTGCAGGGGTCAAAAAGACTGGTAATCCCGTAGCGGACGACTTTCTCAGATCCTCTTTTGATGTTCTCTTCCAGCGTCTCTGTGGGATAAAGGTTGAAGGGACCGCGTGCCAAGGTGGTGGCCCCCTTTTCTCTGAGTACCCCGGTGGGTTCTCCCGTTTCCGGATCCTTGACGATTTCGCCTGCAAACCCCCTCTCGTGGGGCTGAGGCGTATCCTTGGTGATGGTGCCCACCATTTCGATCAGCTTACTGTTCACGATGGTCACATGATCGGCAGCGAAACCCAGAATAACAGGGTGGTTCGGCGACACCGGATCCAGATCATATCGAGTGGGCCACCTGTTCTCCTGCAGTTCGCTGGCTCTTCGCACTCCTCGCGAGAACCAGATGATCTCCCCAGGAGGAGTTTTTGCCACCTTGAGTTGAATCGCCCTTCTCACCTCCTCAATGGAACCCGCTCGACTGAACATATCCTCAATGGGATCGTCGATCTTTCCCACCTTGTGAGCAAAGTGGACGTGGGGATCGATGAAGCCGGGTAACACCGTTTGACCCTGGAGATCTCTCTCCTCGGTGTTTTTTCCCACCAGGGCCAGGATTTCGGCGTTGGTGCCTACGGCCACAAACTTCCCATCCTTAATGGCTACCGCCTCTGCAATGCTGAAGTCCTCATCCACGGTAACGATCTTCCCATTGAACAAGACCAGGTCGGGCATCAGCTCGTCCAATGTGACGGGGTTGGCGCTGACAGCCGTAGAGGTCATGACTATCGGGTACAAGGCATAGAGGCCCAGCACCAGCAGGAAGCTGGAAAAAAGTAAAGTCAGATGTTTCTTGTCCGTTTTCATTGCGGGACTCCCTCCTAATCCAGAATCACATCCCTGTAAGATTGAACCTTGACAAGGGGCCTGGAAACTTATAGTTTTGCGGAAAATTCGCAATTTGCTCGATGTATTCTAAACGGCAGAAGGATAATGAGAAAGCTTTTTTTCTTATTCTCTGCACAGGTCTCAAAATGTTTTTTGGATTGAAGGAGAAATGACGATGCAACAAAATCCTTACCGTCGAATGCTGCTGGTTTTCCTGGCCTGGATGCTTTTACCCCTAACCGGTCTAGCCCAACAGGTTCCCTCGGAGTTGGTGGTTTATCCCAACCTCATCGTTCACAACGCCAAGATCGTCACCATGGATGACTACGATATCAACACCAACCTGGGCAGTACCTTTCAGGCGGTGGCGGTGCGCGACAAGAGAATTTTCAAGCTGGGGACAAACCAGGAAATCCTGCGCCTGGCGGGACCCGATACCGTTCGCATCGACGCCAAGGGAAGAACCGTCATTCCCGGCGTGATCAATGTTCACACCCATATCCATGACGGCGCCATGAATAAGTGGGTGGATGCCAACCCCAACACCACAGCCGTCAAGGTCTTTCGGGTGCCGGGGAAGGACCGGGTTGAGATTCGTAGAAACCTCGAAGTCCTGATGAAAGAACGGATGGGAAATATCAAGCCAGGCCAGTGGAGTTTCTTTTATCTGCCCAATCCAGCCTTTGGCACCGGAGGGGGAGAGGGTTATGACTTTCTCAGACAGGAGGATATGACGGCCCAGCAGATTGACGAGATCACCGGTCTGGAGAAGCCGGTTCTGCTGGCGGCTCATCCTGCCTACATCATCAATACTGCGGCCATGAATCAGCTGGAGAAAATCTATGGCGGCAAGACGGAGGATTACCCTGAGGGCTGGACGGAAGCGGGCTTTGCCGATCTGGGGGTGGAGTACCGCCGGGAAGTGGTGGTGGATGGCTACTTCGGGGACAAGACCGATCAGCTCAAGGAGATTCTCCACGGCGGATTACTGGAGAACTCGGCTGCGGGAATCACCACCTTTTCTTCTCATATCATGGGCATCCAGAACCTGGATGCCTACATGCGGCTGTTTCGGGAAAATCGGCTCCCCATTCGCTTTGCCTTCACCCACTATACCGGTTTTGTCATGAACCGGGACGCCGAGGGATTCTACCGGCGGATGGGAGATCTCTTTCAACTGGGCAATGAGTATATGTGGTTTCAGGCCATTGGCCTGGGAATGATCGATCACGGTCCTCCCCTATTTTGCAGTACCATGATTGATCTGGAGTCTTTAGCGGAAGAAGGCAAAAAAGAAGATTACTATGAATGGTGCCGGTATTCAAAAGAGACCAAGAATTACAAGACTATCGTCACCGCACTGTCCAACGGTTCTCGGGTGGTGGCCGGGCACAACTACGGAGACCTATCGGCCGATCACTACATGGACGCCATCGAGGAGGCCATGGAAAAGAGTCCCGAAATCACCCTGGATTACATTCGCTCGCTGCGCTTGAGCATGGACCACGGTGGACTCTATCCGCGGCCCGATCAGCTCCCTCGCATCAAGAAATTGGGGATGTTCCTGGGCATGGGTTCGGCCGCCCTGAGCCGCAGCTTGCCCTGGATTCAAAAATACGGCTTTGAGAAGTACCAGGGATGGGTCATGCCCACCAAAAGAGCCCTGGAGGCCGGGATTAAGGTGGCCTGGGAAGGTGAGGGTGGAGTCGGTAATGGCCTCTTTTCCCTGATGACGCCCTTTATCACCCGAAGGAACAAGCAGGGTTTGATCATCGCTGCGGACCAGGCGGTCGACCGGAACACGGTGCTCAAGATGGCCACCGTCTGGGGCTCGGAATATCTGATGAAGGAAGATGAATTGGGGTCCCTGGAGCCGGGCAAATTTGCTGATTTACTGGTGCTCAACCAGGATTACTTTTCGGTGCCTGTGGAGGAAATCGATCACATCTATCCTCTCTTGACGGTCATGGGAGGGGAGATCCGTTACCTGCGCGATGAGTATGCCCAGGAACTGGGAATGGACCCGGTGGGCTACCAGCTCCGCTACAGCTGGGAAAGGTAAGGTACATCCAAAACGGATTCGACCCCTACGAGCAGGTCCCATCGGAGCTGCGGTCAGTTGCTATCCTGGTAGTATCCTCCCATAATGGCGTCGTACCAAAGCTGAGCCACAGCCGGGGCCACACCCAGGGGAAGATCCGGCTGTGGCGTCTCGTATTCGTGAATGCCGGCCCCGAAGGGGACCCAGCTGACTTTGGGGGGCGGGTCCATGGCCGCAAACATGGGAAGCACCACCTCCTGGTAGATTTGAGGGCTGTGGTCGCGGCTGGTCTGGGCCGTGCCCAGGATGGCCGGTGGGAAGGGCCGGACTCCTTCACCGGATAACTCTCGCGTGTAGTTCTTATAATGCCGAACCAAATCGTCGGTTTCCTGAGGGGTCATCTTCAAACGCCGGGCTGTGGCCTGAGCTGAAGCGGCCAGGGCCTCGACCCCATTGAGGTGGATCGGATACTCCGCCTTGAAGAGCGGGTTAACGGTGTTGCTTTTTCTTGCCCACTGTTCGAATACCCTTTCCATGATCATGGGCAAGCGCTTCAAAGCCTCCGGTCCCTCGGCGCCCAATACCTCTGGACCTTCGTAGCGGGCGATGTCACGCCAGGTTCGGATCTTTAAACAGTTGAAGGGAAGGTGCCAGCTCTGGTTAATCTGGCGGGCATAGATATAGCCAAAAGGAGAGCTTTCCATCCCGATGATGCCGACGATGTTGGCGATCCGCTGGGTGAGCATAAAGGCGAAAGGACCCCCTGTGGAGTGGCCGTGCATATAGATGGAATACTCGCCTGGCGGGAAGTGCCGGCCCATCAGGTCTCGTCCGGCTTCCTCAAAAGCCATGGGCCAGCCGGCCATCCGATGATAGAATTCGGTTCCCTCCTTGGCGCAGGCCAGGATGGTGGTCCCATAGCGCTCCATCATCGATTTGTCTTCCACCACTTCATACTGATCGTGGGTAATCAACTTGTCCTTGTTCCAGATGGGCGTTCGCACCGTGCCGTCCGGGTTGATGGTGTCACCCGGCCAGTTGCGACTGGGATCCAGCAGATAGAGCCGCCCGGGATAGGTCATGCTGACCACCTTGAAGCCAAACTTACCTGTCAGTAAGCAAGCCACATCGTCTTTGGATCGGTGATCGCCCGATCCCCCATGGAGCAGGAAGGCTCCGATTTTGTTTCCATCCGGTCCGATGGGGATTTGGGCAGGGTCTTCAGGCTCATACACCATGGCTCCCATATCCCAGTCCATTTCTACAGCTCGGATCCGGAAAATCTCCTCCCGGACCTTAAAGGGAATGTCGGGTCGGGCCAGGATGGTCTTGGAGGATTCCAG